>NZ_JAMYQF010000069.1:0-29079 GCF_040320745.1 Mesorhizobium sp. M0621
GCCCCCATAAACCGCTAATCCTGCAATCCAAAAGCCGCTATCCGCCTCAATCAACATGCCAGATCAACGGCTTGCGGATAGTTCACGGTCGACTATTGAGCCCCTATTTCGATCGGATCGCCAAAGGGCGCCAGGGTGCGTTGAGATTCAGATCAGGCCAGCCTCAGCTGAATATCAGCACAGCCTAGACCAGGAACGGATTGGTACGCCTCTCCTCGCCGAAGCGGCCGCCGGGACCATGGCCGCAGATGAAGCCGATATCGTCGCCGAGCGCCAGGAGCTTGTCCTTGATCGAGGCGATCAGCGCCGCATGGTCACCGCCCGGCAGGTCGGTGCGGCCGACCGAACCGCGAAACAGCACGTCGCCGACATGGGCGAACTTGGCCGCGCGGTTGTAGTAGACGATATGGCCGGGGGCGTGGCCGGGGCAGTGCAACACCTCGAACACATGCGAACCGAACGAGACGGTCTCGCCTTCGGTCAGGAACCGGTCGGGCACGCAGTTGCGCGCGCCCGCGATGCCATAGCGCCTGCCCTGGTTTTCAAGATTGTCGAGCAGCGACTTGTCGGCCTCGTGCGGGCCGATGATCTCGACTCCGAGCGCTTCCTTCAGTTCCATGGCGCCGCCGGCGTGGTCGATATGGCCATGCGTTATCCAGATCGCACCGGCTGATATCGCATTGTCCTTCAGCGCCGCCAGCACCTTGTCGATATCACCGCCCGGATCGACGACGACACCATGCTTGTCGTCCATGTCGAACAGGATGGTGCAATTCTGCTGGAACGGTGTGACCGGCACGATGCCGGCATTGAGCTGACCCATGATCGTCCTTTCGCTATGCCAGCGGTGATGTAGAGATGCCAGTGAAGGGCGTCCACCCTTCGAAAGACGAACAGTCAGTAGCCCTAAAACGGAAATGGGCGGCCGAAGCCGCCCATTTGAAAAGACGAATGCCCGCTTACTTCTTCATGGCGCCCATGACCGCACCGAGAATGCCGGTCAGGATCGCGCCGCCGCCGGCACCGCCGACGATGTTCTGCAGGTTCAGCGCGCTGCCGAGACCGCTCGTTGCCGCCGCAGCCGCGGCCGGATCGACCGCACCGCCGCCGAGCAGGCTGCCGAGGATCGCCGCACCGCCGACGCCGCCAATGGCTCCGCCCAGGATTTTGGGAAGCTGACCCATCGCCGCCGTCTTGAGCGCCGCACCGACCGCCTGACCACCGATGATACCTGTAATCACCTGTATGATGATCGGAAGAAGCGTGTTCATGTCCATATGATTAGTCCCTCCATAGCTGCCAGCCTCCCGGGCCGACAGCATCATGAGACGCCGAATTGGACGAAAGTCAAATGCAAGAATGCTTAAATAAAAGGGGCGGCCCTAAAACCGCCCCTGCTTGCTAAAAAAGCTGTGACTATCGTTATTCTGCGGCGATCGCGTGCTTGGGTTGAACGGCGGCAGAATAGTCGTTCATAAGGTTTTTGGCGATTTCACCGACCTCGAATCGGTAAGGTCCGATCTCCGAAACCGGCGTCACTTCCGCCGCGGTGCCGGTCAGGAAGCATTGCTCGAAGCCCTCCAGCTCTTCCGGCAGGATGGCGCGTTCGATCACCTCCAGACCGCGATCCTTGGCCAGCCCAATGACCGTGCGCCGGGTGATGCCGTCGAGGAAGCAATCGGGCTTGGGCGTGTGGATCTTGCCGTCCTTGACGAAGAAGATGTTGGCGCCGGTCGCTTCCGCGACCTGGCCACGCCAGTCGAGCATCATGGCGTCGGCATAGCCCTTGGCCTCGGCGGCATGCTTGGACATGGTGCAGATCATGTAGAGGCCGGCGGCCTTCGATTTGGACGGTGCGGTGCGCGGGTCAGGCCGGCGCCATTCCGCCACATCGAGACGGATGCCTTTCAGCTTCTGCGCCGGATCGAAATAGCTCGGCCACTGCCAGATGGCGATGGCGCAGTTGATGCGGTTGTTCTGCGCCGAAACGCCCATCTGTTCGCTGCCGCGCCAGGCGATCGGCCGGACATAGGCATCCTGGAAATCCTGCTTCTTCAGAAGCGTGGTGGAGGCTTCGTTGAGCTCGGCCACCGAATAGGGAATCTTGAAGCCGAGCAGGCGCGCCGATTCGTGCAGGCGCTCGGTGTGTTCGTTGAGCTTGAATATCTCGCCGCCATAGGCGCGCTCGCCCTCGAAGACGGCGCTGGCGTAATGCAGGCCATGGGTCAGCACATGGACCTTGGCCTCACCCCATTGGACGAATTCGCCGTTCATCCAGATGAAGCCATCCAGTTGATCGAAGGGAACGGATGCCATGGTAACCTCCCGCGGGCGGCAGCCCGCATAGTGTTGTATCGTTGTGTGTTTCGTGTCGGTCGCGCAAAGCGGCCATTGTGCTGGAGCGTAAGCGGATAATTGCGCTCTGGCAAACTCAGGAAGTTCCGGAAAAACCGGCTTGCCTTGCCTTTTCGTTCGCAATCCGCCCAAAAGCTTGTCAAAAATTACCATTGCAGGAAAATTACGTCAATAGTACTGACATAATCTCTCTTTCCCACGGAGAAATGATGACGGATCGAAGCCACGCAGCCGGGAAACCGATCAGGACCGCGATCACGGACGAGGACGGCATCGACTTCGCCATCATCGAACTGCTCTTCTTCGCCTATCGTGACTTCACCTCCGATCCGGATCAGATCCTGGCCGATTACGGCTTCGGCCGCGCCCACCACCGGGTGCTGCATTTCGTCAACCGCAGGCCGGGCCTGACGGTCGCCGAACTGCTCGACGTGCTGAAGATCACCAAGCAGAGCCTGGCCCGCGTGCTCAAGCAATTGATCGACACCGACCATGTCGTGCAGTTGCAAGGTCCGCGCGACCGCCGCCAACGCGAGCTTTATCCGACGGCCAAGGGCCGTGCGCTGGCGCTGGCGCTGGCACGGCCACAGTCGCGCCGCATCCATGCTGCATTGGGAGATTCCGGAATAACCGAACGGACCTTGGTGGAACGGTTCCTCGAAGCGATGGTCGATCCGGAACTGAGGGCGCAGATCGACGTGGGGTCCGCAAAAATGTCAGGGAAAAACCATGGAGAGCACTGAACGGGTCGATCACGCGGCCGCACCGGACGACGACGCGCCGCATTTGCTTGTCGTCGACGACGACACCCGCATCCGCAATCTTCTCAAGCAGTATCTGACCGAAAACGGCTTTCGCGTCACCGTCGCCGGCAATGCCGGCGAAGCCAGGCGCAAGCTCGCCGGCCTCGACTTCGACCTTCTGGTGCTCGACGTCATGATGCCCGGTGAGACGGGCGTCGACCTGACAAAGTCGCTGCGCGCCGAAAAGAACGTGCCGATCCTGATGCTGACGGCGCTGTCGGAAACCGATAGCCGCATCAGTGGGCTGGAGGCCGGCGCCGACGACTACCTGCCAAAACCTTTCGATCCGCGCGAGCTGATCCTGCGCATCAACAACATCCTGCGCCGCGGTGGCCCGGCGACAACGCCCAAGGTCGAACAGCTGGTTTTCGGCCCCTACACCTTCCAGATCGCCAGGCGCGAATTGAAGCGTGGCGGCGAGGCGCTGAAGCTGACCGATCGCGAGCAGGAGATCCTGGCGATCTTCGCCGCGCGAGCAGGCGAGACGATACCCCGCCACGAGCTTGTCGGCGACGATTCGGAAGTCGGCGAGCGCACCATCGACGTCCAGATCAACCGGCTGCGCCGCAAGATCGAGCGCGATCCGTCCAATCCGGTCTGGCTGCAGACCGTGCGCGGTATTGGGTATCGGCTCAGCGTGGAATAGAATGCCGCCTGCGGCCGGCTGAACGGCTGCGGGCAAGCGAAAAGAGCGGATGGCAACCACGGAACTGGAACAGCCGGGCAATGGCGGCTTGAGCGCACGCGCGACGCGGACGCTGAAGGCGGTGCCGCGCGCCTGGAACCGGTTCTGGCGCCTTGTGTCGCTCTATATGCCCAAGCGGCTCTATGCCCGCTCGCTGATCATCGTCATCGCGCCGATGATCCTGCTGCAATCGGTCGTCGCCTTCGTCTTCATGGAGCGCCATTGGGCAACCGTGACGCAGCGCCTGTCGCAGGCCACCGTACGCGACATCGCCGCCATCATCGACCTGATCGAGACCTATCCGCACGACGCGGACTACACCAACATCATCCGCATCGCCCAGGACCGCATGCAGCTCAAGGTCGACCTGCTGCCGCCCGACCCCTTGCCGCCGCCGGGGCCTAAACCCTTCTTCTCGATCCTCGACGATGTTCTGTCGTCCGAAATCACCCGCCAGATCAACCGCCCGTTCTGGATCGACACGGTCGGCAATTCCAACATCGTCGAGGTGCGCGTCCAGCTCGAGAACAGGGTGCTGCGCGTCTTCGTGCGCCGCAGCCAGGCCTATGCCTCGAACACCCACATCTTCCTGATCTGGATGGTCGGCACTTCGCTGGTGCTGCTGATGATCGCCATTCCCTTCCTGCGCAACCAGATCCGCCCGATCCTGACGCTTGCCGAAGCCGCCGAAAGCTTCGGCAAGGGCCGGCCGATGCCGCGCGATTTCCGGCCGCGCGGCGCCGAGGAGGTTCGCCGCGCCGGCTTTGCCTTCATGCAGATGCGCGAGCGCATCGAACGTCAGATCGAGCAACGCACCGCCATGCTGACCGGCGTCAGCCATGATCTCAGAACCATCCTCACCCGCTTCAAGCTGCAGCTGGCGCTGGCAGGCGGCAAGGCCGAGACCAAGGCGGCGCTCGACCAGGATATCGACGACATGCAGTCGATGCTCGAAGGCTATCTCTCCTTTGCCCGCGGCGAGGCTTCGGAAGATGCCGGACGGTTCGATCTCGAGGCCTATTTCCAGAAACTCGACGAGGAAGCCAGGCTGCGCAAGCGCAAGCTGTCGACGACGCTTGCCGGCGATCCCGATGTGCATGTGCGGCCGAACGCCTTCGCCCGGCTGATGTCCAACGTCATCGGCAACGCCTTCCGCTATGCCAAGACAGTGGAGGTCAACGCCACCCATGGCCGCGGCTCGCTGCTGGTCACCATCGACGATGACGGCCCGGGCATTCCGGCCGACAGGCGCGAAGACGTGTTCAAGCCCTTCGTGCGGCTCGACGAGGCGCGCAACCTCGACGCCAGCGGCACCGGGCTCGGCCTGTCGATTGCCCGCGACATCGCCCGCAGCCATGGCGGCGATATCACCCTGGACGACAGCCCGCTCGGCGGCCTGCGCGCCGTCATCAAGGTTCCAGCATAGCGGAGCATGATCCCGAAAAGTGGGAACCGATTTTCGGACAAGATCTTGCTCCACTAAAACACGGGCTTCATCCGCCCGTCATGAAACCATGGTCAAGAGCGCGAATGAAGCGCGCGACCTCGATTGATTCGGCCTTGCCGCCTCACTTCGACCCCGTGCCCGCCCGGGTGCGCTGGAGCGAAGTGAGGGTAGCCAGCTGGTCGCCGTTCCGGCATCGTCTCAAGGCAACCGTCGACCTTTCCTGCAAAGGGCCGCCATGCGCATATTGATGGTCACCGACGCCTGGCGCCCGCAGGTCAATGGCGTCGTCCACACGCTGGAGCGGCTCACCGAAACGCTGAAATCCTTCGATGTCGCCGTGGATTTCCTGACACCCAACATCTTTCACACCTTGCCCTTGCCGACCTACCCCGACATAAGGCTGGCGCTGACCACGCCCGGCCATGTCGCGCGCTTGATCGAAGCCGGCAAGGCCGACCATATCCACATCGTCACCGAGGGTCCGCTCGGCATCATGGCGCGGCGCTATTGCCGCAATGCCGGCCGGCCGTTCACCACCAGCTATCACACGCGCTTTCCCGAATATCTCAGCGCCCGCCTGCCGGTGCCGGAGAGCTGGGCCTATCGCTGGCTGCGCGATTTCCACAATTCCGGCCAGGGCACGCTGGTCGCCACCCAGTCGCTCGCCGACGACCTCTCGGCGCGCGGCTTCACCAAGCTGAGGCCGTGGACGCGCGGCGTCGACACCGACCATTTCCGGCCGGACAAGAAGAAGGATCTCGGCTTCCCCGGGCCGGTCTTCCTCTGCGTCGGCCGCGTCGCCATCGAAAAGAACCTGAGCGCCTTCCTCGACCTCGACTTGCCCGGCAGCAAGGTGGTCGTCGGCGAGGGTCCGGAGTTTGCCAGGCTCAAGGCGAAGTACCCACAGGCGCATTTCCTGGGCCACCGCCCCAATGACGAACTGGCCGAGATTTACGCCTCGGCCGACGTCTTCGTCTTCCCCAGCCGCACCGACACGTTCGGCAACGTCATCATCGAGGCGCTTGCCAGCGGCACGCCGGTCGCTGCCTATCCGGTGACTGGACCGATCGACATCGTCGGCGACGGTTTTGGCGGCGCGGTTTCGAACGACCTGCGCGAGGCAGCGCTCGCCGCGCTCAACGTCGACCGCGCCGAGGCGCGCGAACGCGCTATGCGCTATAGCTGGAAAGCCTGCGCTGAAATGTTTCTCGACACGGTCGAGGAAGCACTGGGAACGACGCGGAAGCTGGCGGCCTAAAATAACCTGCCGCCGTCCGGCACCCTGCGCTCGATGGCGCCGAGCACGACGGCGCCCTCTTCGTCGGGAAAGCCGAGCGTCAGCACCTCCGACATGAACGGGCCGATCTGGCGCGGCGGGAAATTGACCACCGCGAACACCTGCCGGCCGATCAGCGTTTCAGGCGTATAGTATTTGGTGATCTGCGCCGACGATTTCTTGATGCCGATGCCGGCGCCGAAATCGATCTTCAGCTTGAATGCCGGCTTGCGCGCCTGCGGAAAAGGTTCGGCTTCGACGATCGTGCCGGCGCGGATGTCGACACGATCGAAATCGGCAAAACTGATCTCGGGCTTAAGCGCGCTGCTCGAACTCATCTCTGTCTTGTCTGCCTACTGTGGTTCAGGCGTTGCCGTAGGTCTCGAACAACACACCGGCCAGCGCGTCCTTGGCCGAGGTTCCCGACCAGACGACGAACTGAAAAGCCTGGAAATAGCATTCGCAGGCTTCCAGCGCCGACGATAGCAAGACTTCGACCTGCTGGCTCGACGGTTCGACTCCACCGGCCAGCAGCAGCGACTGACGGAACATGATCGCGCCCTCCTGCTCCCAGAGGTCGAAATGGCCAAACAGCATCTGCTCGTTGATCAGCGACAGCAGCCGCATCACTTCCAGCGCGCGGGTCTCCGGCACCTTGATGTCGAAGGCACAGGCCAGGTGCAGCGCCTCGAAGTCCTCCATCCACGAGAAGGAGACGTGATAGTCGGTCCAGCTTCCGGCAACCGAGATCGAAATCTCGTCGTCGCCAGCCCGCTCGAAGGACCAGTCGTTGTTGTGGGCCACCTGCTCGATAACATCCACCGGATGGATTTCGCGGGACAATTCGAGTTCGAGAAGTTCCATGGAATGCTTCCTGTCGTTCTGTACGAGCGCCGCCACACGCTCCGCGGGAGGGCACACACAACGAACAATCTGATCTAGAACTCGGACGGCCAGGACTTTCTTCGCGCAAAGAGCACTTCTCGACACAAAGACCCCAGACCGGACCCCACCGCCCGGCCGCATGACCCTGCTCCGAATCATGCAACAAATTCAGTCTATTGATCGGGAGTCGCGTGAACAGCCCAATTTTTCGCACTGCGTCATTCGCATGTGGAAAGCCGCTGTCACAAAGATTCATGCAATGCCGTTAAGCGATTCACGGCAAAGCGCTTTTCAGGATCGGGCTATGTGGAAAAGTTTAACGATTATTTTTTTGCGCGGGGCTTGGCCGCCGCCGCCGGTGCGGCGTCGCCAGCCAGTTCGGCAAGCTTCGCCTCGAGCACCTCGATGCGGGCGGCAAGGCGGGTGTTTTCTTCCCGAGCCTTGGCGGCCATCTCGCGTGCGGCTTCGAACTCTTCGCGCTGCACCACATCCATGGTGTTGAGAATGCGCTCGGCCTGCCCCTTGAAGGCGGTCTCCACCTCACGGCGGACGCCCTGGGCGGCCCCGGCGGCGTCGGTCATCAGCTTGGCGAATTCATCGAGAATGCGGTTCGGTCCGGTCGACATGGCAGATCCTCGCTTGCTCAAATTGACGTAGTGGCGCTGCGCGCGGAATGCAAGAACGTTGGAGCCTGCTGCGGCATCACGTCGGATCCACCCTTTATCCAAACACTGGCAAATCCGGTCAATAACTATTATTGTTTGGAGCAGTTCGCAGGAGCACCGACATGGCCATTAGCGCAGACTTAGGCACCCGTCTCGAAGACATCGTCAACCAGCTTGTCAGCACCGGTCGCTATAATTCGAAGAGCGAAGTGCTGCGCGAAGGCGTGCGCCTTGTCGAAGAGCGGGAGAAGCGCCTTGCCGCTCTCGATGCCGCTCTCGCCAAAGGCATTTCGGATGCTGATGCCGGGAGGGTGAAGCCCGCAGACGAGGTGCTTGACCGACTGGAGGCCAGATACAGAGCGATGGCAGAGAAGAGCAAGTGAAGCGGCTGGTCTTCACCAATCAGGCGGAGGCAGACCTTGAAGCCATTGGCGACCATATCGCACTGGAGAGCCCGTTTCGTGCTGCGACGTTCATCCAGGAATTTCGCCACGATTGTGTCGAGTTGCGTGCCATGCCTGAACGGTATTCACTCTTCGAGCGGCATCGATCCTCAGGCATTCGGCGACGCGTCCACGGCAACTATCTGATTTTCTATCGCGTTAGCGCTGAAACCGTGGAGATATTACACGTCCTGCATGGCGCGATGGACCTCGGGGCAATCCTGTTCCCCGACGACTGACGGCAACCCCTTGCCTTGACCCTGCCAAAACCCTGCCGCATGGTCCGCCAAACGCGATCGCAACCAAGAGTTCCCAGTTGAACGAATATTTCCCGCTGCCGCTGGCCTCCCTGCCCTTCCCCAACATCGACCCGATCCTCATCCAGATCGGGCCGCTGGCGGTGCATTGGTACGGCGTCGGTTACATCGTCGGCATCCTGTTTGCCTGGTGGTATGCCAAGCGGCTTGCCGCCAATGCCAAGCTGTGGCCGAACGGCGTCCTGCCTATGAAACCGGAGGACCTCGACGATTTCATCGTCTGGGCGGCCATCGGTGTCGTGCTCGGCGGCCGCACCGGCTATGTGCTGTTCTACGATTTGGCGCGCTACATTGCGCACCCGCTCGACATCTTTGCAGTCTGGCAAGGCGGCATGTCATTCCATGGCGGCTTGCTTGGCGTCATCCTCGCCATGACGCTGTTTTCCGTAAAGCGCGGCATCCGCACATGGTCGCTGTTTGACGTCGTGGCCGCCGGCGTGCCGGTCGGCCTTGGCCTGGTGCGCGTCGCTAACTTCATCAATTCCGAGCTGTGGGGCCGGCCAACCGACGTGCCCTGGGCGTTCGAATTCCCCAATGGCGGCCCGTTTGCCCGCCACCCGAGCCAGCTCTACGAGGCGTTGCTCGAGGGCGTAGTGCTGTTCCTCGTGCTGCGCATCCTGACCCATTCGCGCCTCAAGCTGAAGACGCCGCGCTTCGTCGGCGGCGCCTTCATCTGCGGCTATGGCCTGTCGCGCATCTTCGTCGAGTTCTTCCGCGAGCCCGACCAGCAGCTCGGCTATCTCCTCGGCACCAACTGGCTGACCATGGGCATGATCCTGTCGACGCCGATGGTGCTGGCCGGCATCTGGGCGATGCTGACCGCCAAGCCGGTGCCGCAGCCGCAGCCGGCATGACACGGCTGAAAACCCGCATCGTCGACCTGATCGAGGCACTGGGGCCTCTTCCCGTCAACGAATACATGGCTCTGTGCCTGTTCGACCCGCAGGATGGTTATTATACGACGCGCGAGCCCTTTGGTGCGGCCGGCGACTTCATTACCGCACCCGAGATCAGCCAGATGTTCGGCGAACTGGTCGCTGTGTGGATGTACCAGGCCTGGCTGGCGAGCGGCCGGCCGCTGCCGGCCACCATCGCCGAGATCGGCCCTGGACGCGGCACGCTGATGAAGGACATGCTGCGCACGCTGTCGCGGCTTGATCCCGATCTGGCCAACGGCGCCACATTCGCCATGATCGAGACCAGCCCGCGTCTGGCCGAGGTGCAGCAACAGACGCTTGGCGTCACACCCTTTGCGGTTCGCTGGCACGAAACCATCGACACCTTGCCGCGGCAGCCGCTATTCATCGTCGGCAACGAACTGTTCGACGCCGTGCCCGTCCGTCAGTTCGTCCGCGCCGGCGCCGGCTGGCGCGAGCGCATGATCGGCCTCGATGACACCAACGCGTTGCGCTTCTTCGCCGGCGCCGGCTCGGTTGACCCGACCTTGTTGCCCGTCGATGCGGCCGAAGCGCCGCAAGGCGCTATCGTCGAAGTGGCGCCGGCCCGCACCGCACTGATGGCGGCCATCGCCGAGCGCATAGAAGGGCACGGCGGCGCCGGGCTATTCCTCGACTATGGCCATCTCCAGCCGGGTATCGGCGACACGCTGCAGGCCTTGCGCGGCCACAATCACGAAGATGTGCTGGCCAACCCCGGCGAGGCCGACCTGACCACCCATGTCGATTTCGCCGCCCTTGCCGCAACCGTGCGCGCGCACGGCCTTGACGCCCATCTGTCGACGCAGGGCGATTTCCTGCTCGGCATGGGTATCCTCGAGCGCGCCGGCCGGCTCGGCGCCGATGCCTCCCAGGCCGCGCGCGACAAGATCACCGAGGCCGTCGAACGCCTCGCCGGCCCGCAAGCCATGGGCGAACTGTTCAAGGTGCTTGCGGTGCTGCCGCACGGCGTGGGGGTTCGGCCCTTTGCCACGGCGGATTGACTTTTCACCGCCGCCCCTCCCAATCTCCCGTCTGGCAAAAAGAGCGGCCCGACCGCCAGCCCGCCTTCTCTTCAACGAAGCACCTTCTTCTTGACGAAACCGCCTACACGGACAACAACGCCCGCATGCTGAATCAGACCAACCCGGATCCCGTTCGGTCGCCGCTGCTGGACAAGGCGCAGGCACAAGGCATCCGCCACGGCTATTTCACCCGCGTCGGCGGTGTCTCCAGCGGCATCTATCAGGGCCTCAACATCGGCACCGGATCGAATGACGACCAGGCGCTCGTGGCCGAGAACCGTAGCCGTGTCGCCGCCTGGATGGGTGTACCGGCAACCCATCTGTTGACCGCCTGGCAGATCCATTCGCCCGATGTCATCATCGCCCGGGAGCCCTTTGCGGGCGAGCGCCCCAAGGCCGACGCCATCGTCACCGACCGGCCCGGCATCGCCATCGGCGCCTCGACCGCCGATTGCGGCCCGGTGCTGTTCGCCGAGCCGCAGGCGCGAGTCATCGGCGCCGCACATGCCGGCTGGAAAGGCGCTTTCACAGGCGTGCTCGAAAACACCATCCTCGCCATGGAAAGCCTCGGCGCCCGTCGCGACAACATCGTCGCCGTGCTCGGTCCCTCGATCGGCCCTGATAACTATGAGGTCGGGCCAGAATTCGTTGCCCGCTTTGTCGAGGCCGACGCCGAAAATAACAGCTATTTCGCGCCTTCGGCCAACGCCGGCCATGCGATGTTCGACCTCAATCGCTACACGGTCGACCGGCTGGCCAAGGCCGGCGTGACGGCCGAGGGCCTCGGCCGCTGCACCTATGCCGAGAAAGATCTGTTTTACTCCTACCGGCGCACCACGCACCGCAAGGAGCCCGATTATGGCCGGCAGGTTTCGGCAATCGTTTTGGAGAGACAATAATGGCGCTGCATTTTGAACGATCGGAATTCGACGCGCGGCGCGACCGGTTGATGATTGAAATGGCCGAGAAGAAGCTCGACGCCATCCTGCTGTTCGCGCAGGAGAGCATGTACTGGCTGACCGGCTACGACACGTTCGGCTTCTGCTTCTTCCAGTGCCTGGTGGTGAAGGCCGACGGTTCGATGGTGCTTCTGACCCGCTCGGCTGATCTGCGTCAGGCGCGCCAGACCTCGATCATCGACAACATCGTTCTGTGGACCGACCGCAACGGCGCCAATCCGGCGGTCGACCTGCGCAATCTGCTCAACGAGCTCGACCTGCTCGGCGCCCGCATCGGCGTCGAATACGACACTCATGGCCTGACCGCCTTCAACGGCCGCCGCTTGGATGAGCAGTTGCAGACCTTCGGCCAGATCGCCGATGCATCCGGCATTGTCGGCCGGCTGCGCCTGTTCAAGAGCCCGGCCGAGATCGCCAAGGCCGAGAAAGCCGCCAATCTCTCCGACGACGCGCTCGATGCGGCTTTGCCGCTGATCAAGCAGGGCGGCGACGAAGCCCTGATCCTGGCCGCCATGCAGGGCGCGATCTTCGCCGGCGGCGGCGATTATCCGGCCAACGAGTTTATCATCGGTTCCGGCGTCGACGCGCTGCTGTGCCGCTACAAGGCCGGCCGCCGCAAGCTCACCAAGAACGACCAGCTGACGCTCGAATGGGCCGGCGTCTTCAACCACTACCATGCGCCGATGATGCGCACGGTGCTGACCGGCAAGGTCTCGAAGCGCCATCAGGAGCTGTTTGACGCGGCCCGCGCCGCTCTTCTGGCCGTCGAGAAGGCGATGGCACCGGGCAACAGCTTCGGCGACGTGTTCGATGCCCACGCCCGTACCATGGAGGCACACGGCCTGACCAAGCACCGGCTAAACGCCTGCGGCTACTCGGTCGGCGCCCGCTTCACGCCATCCTGGATGGACATGCCGATGTTCTACCAGGGCAACCCCGAACCGATCGCGCCGAACATGACGCTGTTCGCCCACATGATCATCATGGATTCCGACACCGAGACGGCGATGACGCTTGGCCGCACCTACCTGACCACCGAATCCCAGCCGAAGCCCCTGTCCCGCCATGATCTCGACTTGATCGTACAGTGAATCCATAATGGGAGGCGTTTTTCGCCAAGGAGTTAGAAGGCAAATGAGACGATCGCATGTGACGACCGTGTCATTGCTTGTGGCATTGGCTCTTGGCGCCTGCACCAACGCAAAGGACGTGCTCGAACCGTCGGCGATCACCCCGCCGGCGACATCGGCACAGACGCAGCCCGGCAACGCGGCAACAGCGGTTCCGGCACCGGCCCCGCCTGCCACCAGCACGGCGAGCGCTCCAGCAACCACCACCACACCGGTCACATCGGCCCAAAGCGCTGCCATCCTGTCGAAGACCCGCCTGCAGATCGCGCCGATCGTCGGCGCGTCGGTGGAAGCCGCGACACCGCTGACGGCGGAGTTGCAGACCCGCGCCAGGCAGCGCGGCATTACATTGGCCGGCAGCGCCGATGCGGCCGCGACCCATGTGCTTAAAGGCTATTTCTCGACGATGTCGGAAGGCGCGGACACCACAGTCATCTATGTCTGGGACGTCTATGATCCGGCCGGCAACCGCCTGCATCGCATCAACGGCCAACAGAAGGCGCCTTCGGTCAATTCCGGCGGCAGCGGAGGCGGCGACAGCTGGAAGGCGGTCTCGCCGGCCACCATGCAGGCGATCGCCGACCAGACCATCGACCAATTCGCGGCCTGGCTTGGCGGCAAGGCCGGCTAGGGGCATCGGACCAAAAGTGGAAACGGTCTTGGGAAAATCCGATGCCCAAACGAGAGGAGAAGCGGCGGAAGTCCGCTGCTTCCTGTTGCCTGCCGGCGATGGCGCGGAGCTTTCTTGAGTTTAGCCGGCGGATTCCCGATCTCGGCGCTTGCAATACCGGCGCGGGCCGCTAAAAGCCCGGTTAAAGGGCGCAAGCGAGTCCGTCAGGGCTTTCCATCCTCCACCAGGAACGGTGCATGAAACTCTTCGCGGGCAATTCCAACAGGGTGCTGGCCGAAGCGGTCGCCCGGTACCTCAACGTCCCGCTGGGCAAGGCCACTGTCAGGCGCTTCGCCGACCAGGAAATCTTCGTCGAAATCCAGGAAAATGTGCGCGGCGAGGATGTCTTCATCCTGCAGTCGACATCGTTCCCGACCAATGATCACCTGATGGAACTGCTCATCATGATCGATGCCTTCATGCGCTCGTCGGCCAAGCGCATCACGGCGGTCATCCCGTATTTCGGCTACGCCAGGCAGGATCGCCGCGCCTCCGGCCGCACTCCGATCTCGGCCAAGCTGGTCGCCAACATGATCACCCGCGCCGGCGTCGACCGCGTCTTGACGCTCGACCTGCATGCCGGCCAGATCCAGGGCTTCTTCGACATCCCGACCGACAATTTGTTTTCCGTGCCGGTCATGGCCCGCGACGTGAAGGCAAAATACAAGCAACTCGGCAACGTCGTGGTGGTTTCGCCCGATATTGGCGGCGTGGTACGGGCCCGCGCGCTTGCCAAGCGCTTCGACGCGCAACTGGCCATCGTCGACAAACGCCGCGAGCGTCCCGGCGAATCGGAAGTCATGAACATCATCGGCGCGGTCGCCGGCAAGGATTGCCTGCTGATCGACGACATCGTCGATTCCGGCGGCACGCTGTGCAACGCCGCCGATGCGCTGCTGGCCAACGGCGCCACCAGCGTCACCGCCTATATCACGCACGGCGTGCTGTCGGGCGGTGCGGTGGCCCGCATCAGCGGCTCGAAATTGCAGGAACTGGTGATCACCGATTCCATCCAGCCGACGCAGGGCGTGCTCGACGCTCCCAACATCCGCGTCATCTCGATCGCCGATCTGATGGGCGAAGCCATCTCGCGCACGGCGACCGAGGAATCGGTGTCGAGCCTCTTCGACTAAGACCGATACCTGACCTTACGGCGCAGGACTCTCCAGTCGAACCGGGCCAATCAGGCGGCGAGCGACTTCGACGCTTTCGCGTGCGCCACGCATATAGCCACGCGGCGACGCGCCCAGCATGCGCTTGAACATGGTGATGAAGGCCGGCACACTGTCGTAGCCAAGATCGAGCGCCACCCTGGTGATCGGTTCGCCATCGGCCAGCCGCGGCAGCGCCGCGAACAGACAGGCCTGCTGGCGCCATGTCGACAGTGACAGTCCGGTCTGGCGCTGGAAGGCGCGGGTAAAGGAGCGGCGGCTCATGCCGGCGGCATCGGCCCACTCGTCGATCGTCGCGTGCGGCGAAGGTGCGGCGACGAAGCGCCGACAGAGTGCCGACAGCCTGGGATCGGATGGAAACGGCAATCCGAGCGGCCGTTCCGGCAGGGTCGGGATTTCGTGCAGCAGCAGATTCATGATCAACCCGCCGCGCCCTTCCAGCTCGCCGCCCTGTGGCAGCTTTTCCGATTCCACGATCAGGCTGTGCATCAGGTCGGTGACGCCGACGACGCGCAAGCCTTCGGGCAGCCCGGGAATCGCCTGCGGCATGACATAGACCGAACGCATCGAGACATCGCCCAGCATCTCGACGGAATGCTCGGTGCCGGCTGGAATCCACATCGCGTGGTCGGGCGGCACCATCCAGCGCCCGTAGCGCGTCGTCACCAGCACCACGCCGACCAGCGCATGCAGCAGCTGGCTGCGGCTGTGGCGGTGCTGTGGCACACGGTAGCCATCCGGATACTCGGTCGGCAGCGCCACCGCCGGCCCGGCCACTTGCTCCAGCCACTGCCAGCGGCTCTCGTGCAACTGACCGAGATTGGCATTGCCGGCGTGAAAGACTTCTTTGCCGTGCGGCATCCTGTATGGCCCACTTGCGAAACTATTGGACCAAAGCACGAAAGAAGTCGTGCGGCAAGCGGCTTATAAGGCACAGTCCTTAAGGCGGCCGCAGGAGCGTCCGTCAACTGCCTGCGGGCCTGCCCGCCAAAAAGACCACGGAGCCTTACCTTGACCGATACGACAGCCGCCAGCGTCGCCGCACCGGCGAGCGCCAGTTACGCTTCAGCCCAGGCGACGGCCTTCACCGTCATCCTGGCGGTGAGCTTCTGCCACTGCATCAACGACATCATGCAGTCGCTGCTATCGGCCATCTATCCCCTGCTGAAAGAGAATTACGGCCTCGATTTCTGGCAGATCGGCCTCCTGACCTTCACCTTCCAGGTGACCGCATCCTTGCTACAGCCGCTGATCGGCATGATCACCGACAAGCGGCCTATGCCCTATTCGCTGCCCTACGGCATGGCGTCGTCGCTGATCGGCCTGATCGTGCTGGCCTATGCCGGGCATTACTATCTGCTTCTGATCGGCGCCTCGCTGATCGGCATCGGCTCGGCGATCTTCCATCCGGAATCCTCGCGCATCGCCCGCTTCGCCTCCGGCGGCCGCTTCGGTCTGGCGCAGTCGCTGTTCCAGGTCGGCGGCAATTTCGGCCAGTCCATGGGACCGCTGCTGGCCGCCTTCATCGTCGTGCCCTTCGGCCAGACCAGCATATCCTGGTTCGCCGTCGGCTCGCTGATTGGCATCATCGTTTTGTGGCAGGTCGGCGGCTGGTACAGCCGGCTGCGCGCCGCACAGGGCAACCGCAAGACGGCAAGCTTCGTCTCGCCCTTCCCGCGCCGCAAGGTGATGTGGGCATTGGCGGTGCTGACACTGCTGGTGCTGACCAAGAACGCCTACATCGCCAGCCTCGCCAGCTACTACACCTTCTATTCCATCCATAAGTTCGGCGTTTCGGTGCAGATGTCGCAGGTCATGCTGTTCCTGTTCCTCGGCGCCTCGGCGCTGGGCATCCTGCTCGGCGGCCCGTTCGGCGACCGCTATGGACAGAAGGCGATGATCTGGTTCTCCATCGTCGGCGTGCTGCCCTTCACGCTGGCTCTGCCCTACGCCAATATGGAATGGACGATGGTGCTGACGGTGCTGATCGGCCTGATCCTATCGTCGGCCTTCTCCAACATCGTCGTCTTCGCCCAGGAACTGGTGCCGGGACGTGTCGGCATGATCGCCGGCATCTTCTTCGGCTTCGCCTTCGGCATGGGCGGCATCGCGGCTGCGGTGCTTGGCGTCGTCGCCGACATGAAAGGCATCGATTATGTCTTCCAGATCTGCTCGTATCTGCCGCTGCTTGGGCTGCTGACCGTGTTCCTGCCGAACATGAAGGAAGCCAGGAAGGCTCAGGCAGCCGCTGCAACCCGCTAGACCTGAACCGGGCAAGAAAGCCACCCGCCCGATGGCGGGTGCCTTTTTCTTCGAAGATATCCTAGGCCTTGAAGAAGGCCAAGAGGTCGGCATTGATGACATCGGCATGAGTCGTCGCCATGCCATGCGGGAACCCCTTATAGATCTTGAGCTCGCCCTTCTTGAGCAGCTTGACCGACAGCAGCGCCGAGTCGGCGATGGGAACGATCTGGTCGTCGTCGCCATGCATGACCAGCACCGGCGCGTCGATTGCCTTCAAATCGTCGGTGAAGTCGGTTTCCGAGAAGGCTTTGATGCAATCGTAGTGCGCCTTGGTGCCACCCATCATGCCTTGGCGCCACCAATTGTCGATGATCCCTTGCGAGACCTCCGCGCCCGGACGGTTGAACCCATAGAACGGACCGGCCGGAACATCGCGGAAGAACTGGGCGCGGTTGGCTGCCTGGGCAGAACGGAAGCCATCGAAGACCTCGATCGGCAGGCCGCCGGGATTGGATGCGGTCTTGAGCATGATCGGTGGCACTGCGCCGATCAGCACCGCCTTGGCGACACGGCCGCCGGAGCCATACTTCGCGACATAGCGCGCCACTTCGCCGCCGCCCGTCGAATGGCCGACATGGATGGCGCCCTTGAGGTCGAGATGGGCGGCGAGTTCCGCGACATCGGCGGCGTAGGTGTCCATCTCATTGCCGATATCCGTCTGGGTCGAGCGGCCGTGACCCCGGCGGTCATGGGCAATGACGCGGTAGCCTTGTGCCAGGAAGAACAGCATCTGGGCGTCCCAATCGTCGCTGCTCAATGGCCAGCCGTGATGGAAGACAACAGGCTGCCCCGTACCCCAGTCCTTGTAGTAGATCTGCGTTCCGTCCTTGGTGGTGATCGTGCCGCTGCCTGAGCTGGGCTTGGATTCCGAGGTCATCTCAATCTCCTTATGTTGTTTTCGTGATAAACAATATCGCGATAATGATATAGCTAACGCAGCCCAAAACTCTTGTCTACGGAAATATGTATCGCGATATCTTTTTTCGTGGTATCGAGTTGACGACCGCGTCGGCAACAAGGAATTCGCCGTGCCTCTCCCGTTAGACAATCAGCTCTGTTTCACGCTCTACGCCACCAGCATGGCGATCAATCGTACCTACAAGCCGATGCTGGACGAGATGAGGATCACATACCCGCAGTACCTGGTGCTCAACGCGCTGGCAGAAGCGGACGGCATGTCGGTCGGCACGGTCGCGCACAGGCTCGCTTTGGAATCGAGCACCGTCACGCCGTTGGTGAAGCGGATGGAGCAGGCAGGCCTGGTGACCCGCCAGCGCAGCCAGGTCGACGAGCGCCAGGTGCAGGTCGATCTGACCGCCGCCGGGCGCGCGCTGCTGGTCCAGTGCAACTGTCTGAACGAGACCTTGATCGAGCGCTCGGGCATGACACTGGCACAGCTCGATACGCTGAACCGGCAAATCCAGGCGCTGCGCAATGCGTTGACCGGCAATCAGGAATAGCTGGGCCCAGCCGCCTTACATCACGAAAGCCAGGTTTCGCGGCGACGGAGCGCCTGAGAAGCGTCTCGAGCCATAGCGTACCGTCACGCGGACTTAAGCACGGTGAATGACCGTTTGCGCATGGACCGCTTTGCCTGAAAACTAACGGCGGGAGCGGGGCGGCCGACATGGAAGCCCTGGATCTTGTCTATGCCGAATTCGCGCATAAGGGTCATCTGTTCGTCGGTTTCCACCCCTTCGACCAGGATCTTGTGGCCGCGATTTCGAACCAGGGTGATAATGTCCTGAAGCATTGCCTTGCCGCTCGGGGCGCTGCAGTCGTGCAGAAACGAACGGTCGATCTTCACAGTATCGAAATCGATCAGACGAAGCCACGAAAGGCCCGCGAAGCCAGTCCCAAAGTCATCAAGCCATATCTTGATCCCGAGCAGCTTCAGATCGCTGATGCAGCGCAGTATGTCCGAATGCATCTCCATCTCCAGTCCTTCGGTGATTTCGAAGGCCAGCCTGCTGCCGGCGACGCCGGTCTCGCCCAGAATGGTCGCGACAGACGTTGCGAAACCGGGTGTCTTGAGCTGGATTGGAGAGACGTTGACACTGACGACACGAACGTGGTCGTCCGCGAGGAGTTCGGCGCACACTGTCCTTATTGCCCAGCGCCCGAGTTCCAGGATAGCGCCTGTTCGTTCCGCGACGGGAATGAACAGGCTCGGCGGAACCGATGTGCCATCCAGCATTTTGAGGCGCATCAGAGCCTCCACGGCTTCAACCCGGTCCGTTTTGATATCCTGGATAGGTTGATAAACGAGTGAAACGAGGTTCTGGCCGATAGCGATCTTCAGCAAAGCCGCAATGTTCTCACTCTCGTCGCTGCTCTGGGGATCGGTTGGGTCGAAAAGCCGGGCACAGTTTCGGCCACCGGCTTTTGCCAGATAGAGCGCGCGATCGGCCTCGTGAATGATCTTCTCCAGCTTGGCGCCGGTCTGCGTCCTGGTGAATGCAGCGCCAACGCTCACCGTCACGATCGAGACGCCGTCGCGCCGCAGCTCGTGGGTAAGCGCCAGGTTCTCCACCGTGCTGCAAATGGCTTCCGCGATATCCAGAATCTGCTCTTTTTTCTCCATGCGAGCAAGGACGATGAACTCTTCACCACCATAGCGGCCGATGGAGCCATTGTACTGCTTGATCATATCGCTAAGCGCATTGGCGACATGGATCAGGCAGCGGTCGCCTTCTTGATGGCCGTAGCAGTCATTGAACTTTTTGAAGAAGTCCACGTCGATGAGGATCGCCCCAAAACTGGTGCCAACCTTTTGCCAGTCACTCCAGTAATCCCGCAGCTTCTCGTCGATCGCCCGCCGGTTCTCCAGACCCGTAAGCGGATCGGTCCGCGACAATCTCAGCAAGGCCTTACCGCGTTCAGTCGCCTCGTTGTGCTGGATCTTGGCTTCCAGGGCGTTCAGGAAGACGTTGTAGCGTTCCTCATTCAGTTTCCAGTTCACATATGAGGTGAATGTGAAACAAGAAACGTAGAAAGCTCCGAATACCATTTTGTATGTTATGGTAGAAGGCACGAAATAGTTTACGATATAAAGTATACATAAAATTATTGCAGAGGTTACTATCGAAAGTCTAAAATTGAACGTGAAGAAAAGATTGGCACTCATCATGAAGATAGTGCCGAAGACCATATAGTAGGAGACGCTTTCCTTGTCCGCACCGAAAACAGCAGGGCACAGCCAACCGACATAGCCAAAGATGATGGCTCCCGCGCATGTCACGTCGAGCCATTGCGTTGCGGCACCCCGGCGAAGCTGTTCTTCCAGGATCAAAAGCGCGGTCAGTCCGACCGCGAAGCGCGCCGTGATCGTATAGACGGCCACATCTGGAATCAGCAGCAGATCCGTTGCCGAAAACAAGAGATAGATGACAACGGCGATCCAAAGCCCTGGCCGGGCTTCCCCCCTCCGCGTCGCGTGAGCTTCCGTACGGTAAAGGGCGCGGAGTTCGTCCGCCCCCAGTTCGTAGCGCGGTTCGTACGGTTCCGTGTGAGCACTATCGGCCAACGCGGATGACGCGTGATCGTTCATCACAACAAACCCCGTTTGATGGGGATTTTCGGCTCCGAACTCATTTCTAGTTTCTGCCCCCACGCAGGCCGACTCCCTGGGACGCGACAGCGATTGCGACGCTACGCATACAAATGCAATCGCGCAGGACAAGTTTCCGTTAACTCGAACCTGGAATCCGGCCCGGAAGATATGCAATGAATAAAGATAGTTAGCGGAAAATTAATCATACCGCTAAAATGCGCTCGGGACGTCATTGGCAAATGGAGCATTCTACGCAATAAGTTAACTGACTGTTAACTATGGAGTGATGGCGTGCAGACCGTTCTTGATGGCAAAAGCTTGATTACTGCCGAGATGCTGGCCGGCAGCCTCCCTCGAGGGAAGCTCGAGCATCATGGCGAAGCGTTCGAAACCGCTCGCGCGGAGCTGGCGCTCATTCTCCACGCGACACACCAGCAAGTCGAACAGAGCAAGGATCCCGCCGAAATCGTTGGTCGCCTGCTCTCCTACTTAAGCGCGCTGCGTTCCAAGGTTCATCCCGACGTTTGGCATGCATTGATACCGGTGGCGCAGAACCACCCGATCCTGAAGTATTTTCTCGAGGATCCGCTGACCCACTGGTCCTTCACCAAGCCTCGGGGTTATTCCGGCGACGCGCAGTTGCTCGACTACATCTATTGCGATCCCCACGTGGCAGAGAGCGTGGCGAGCGCCTCGGAGATCGGCAAAGCCCTTTACAGCCACACCCAGAACGTACCGTCATGCGTCGCGGCACGGGAACGACGCGATCTCTTGACCCGATATGTCGATGAGATCGCGGCCAAGAACGGATCCCAAACCGAGGTCCTGGCGATAGCGGCCGGCCATTTGCGGGAGGCCAATCGCTCGGTCGCCCTGGCAGAGGGCCGTCTCAAGCGTTGGGTTGCGCTCGACCAGGATCCCCAGAGCGTCGGGCTGATCGCGCGCGACTTCCAGGGCACCGCGGTCGAGGCCATCGACGGCTCGGTGCGAACCGTGCTGACGAGAGGCCACAAACTGGGCAAGTTCGACTTCGTCTACGCCTCCGGCCTCTACGACTACCTCGCCCATAACGTCGCCGTGAAGCTCACGAAGACGTGCCTGCAGATGTTGAAGCCGAACGGGACATTCCTGTTTGCGAACTACGCCGAGGGCACCCCTGACGCCGGATACCGGGAGACGTTCATGGACTGGGTGTTGCTGCTGCGGTCGGAGGTCGATATGTGGAACATCGTCAATGCCAGCGTCGACCGCAACGCCGTCGACGCGCAGGTGTTCTTTGGCGAGAACCGCAACGTGCTCTATGCCGTCATCGAAAAGCGTGGATAATCACCGCCCCGGACCGCGCGCCGGCGGACGAGCCTTTGGCTTGCACCCCCGGCCGCCTTCGGCTATAGAGCCGCCACCCGCGTAGACACCCTTGGAGGCAACGCGGCGGAAGGCCGCCTTCCCGCATGATCCCGAAAAGTGGATTCCGGTTTTCGGACCAGATCATGCATGGGTATGTCGGCTTTCGACGTTTACGGTCCAGGCACTCTGCCAACCGTGAGCGCTCCAGAACAAACCGAAAGGAAATGCCATGAGCCACGACACTTACGAGCTCAAGGCCGAAGCACGCGAACAGGTCGGTAAGGGGTCCGCCCGTGCAGTTCGCCGCAACGGTAAAGTGCCTGCAGTAATCTATGGTGACAAGCAGCCTCCCCTGGCTATCGCACTCACCTACAAGGACATCTACTACAAGATCCATGGCGGCGGGTTTCTGACCACGATCGCCACGATCGATGTCGACGGCAAGAAGATCCAGGTCCTGCCGAAGGACTTCCAGCTCGACCCGGTCAAGGATTTCCCTGTCCATGTCGACTTCCTGCGCATCGGCAAAGACACCCAGGTCAATGTCGACGTGCCTGTCCACTTCATCAATGAAGAGAAGTCGCCCGGCATCAAGCGCGGCGGCGTGCTCAACATCGTGCGTCACGAAGTCGAGTTCCACTGCCCGGCCAATGCGATCCCGGAATTCATCACCGTCGATCTCACCGGCGCCAACATCGGCGACTCGATCCACATCTCGGCGGTCAAGCTGCCGGCCGGTGTGAAGCCTGTGATCTCCGACCGCGACTTCACCATCGCGACCATTGCCGGTTCGTCGGCGATGAAGCCGGAGACGGAAGAGACGGCTGAAGTGGCTGCACCCGAAGCGGCTCCCGCCGCCGAAGAGAAGTAACTCTTTCCCGCCCGGAGCAGACGATGCTTGTCTTTGCAGGCCTCGGCAATCCGGGCGCGAAATATGCCAACAACCGCCACAATGTCGGTTTCATGGCGGCGGACGCAATTGCCCGCCGCCATTCCTTTTCACCCTGGTCGAAGAAATTCCAGGGCCTGATTTCTGAAGGCACGCTTGGCGGCGAAAAGATCGTCCTGATCAAGCCGCAAACCTTCATGAACCTGTCCGGCCAGTCGGTCGGCGAAGCACTGCGTTTCTACAAGCTCGAGCTTTCCGCGCTCACCGTCTTCTATGACGAGATCGACCTTGCCGAAGGCAAGCTGCGCATAAAGACCGGCGGCGGCGCCGGCGGCCATAACGGCATTCGCTCGATCGACGGCCATGTCGGCAACGCCTATCGCCGCGTGCGCATCGGCGTCGGCCATCCCGGCGTCAAGGAAATGGTCCAGCACCATGTGCTTGGCGATTTCGACAAGGTCGACCGCGAATGGCTGGAACCGCTGCTCGATGCGATCGCCGACAATGCCGCCATGATCGTCAAGGGCGACGAATCCGGCTTCATGAACAAGGCCAGTCTCGCGGTCCAGGGCAAGGCCGGCGCGGAACCGGAAAAGCCGGCGCAGAAGCAGCAGGGCTCAAAGCAGCAGAGCCACATCCGCCAGGCCCGCCCGCAACAGGCGCCCGCCAAGCTGCCGGAATCCGGCCCGATGGCCGCGATGCTGAAGAAGCTGTTCGGCGGCAAGGACTGAACAGGATCGGCGCCGCAGGGCTTGACGTTGATCACCCCGATCGCCCATAGCCCTGATCAAATTTCTATTTTCCCGATAGGACCGGACAAAAATGGGTTTCAAATGCGGCATCGTTGGCTTGCCCAACGTCGGCAAGTCGACGCTTTTCAACGCGTTGACCAGGACGGCGGCGGCGCAGGCCGCCAACTATCCGTTCTGCACCATCGAACCGAACACCGGCGAGGTGGCGGTGCCTGATCCGCGCCTGCAGAAGATCGCGGCGATCGGCAAGTCGAAAGAGATCATCCCGACCCGCATCTCCTTCGTCGACATTGCCGGCCTGGTGCGCGGCGCCTCGAAGGGCGAAGGGCTGGGCAACCAGTTCCTCGCCAACATCCGCGAGGTCGACGCCATCGTGCATGTGCTGCGCTGTTTCGAGGACGACGACATCACCCATGTCGAAGGCCGCATCGACCCTGTTGCCGACGCCGAGACGGTCGAAACCGAGCTGATGCTCGCCGACCTCGACAGCCTCGAGCGCCGCATCGTGCAATTCCGCAAGCGCGCCGGCAGCAAGGACAAGGAAGCGACCACCGTGCTGCCGATGATGGAGGCAGCGCTCGAACTGCTACAGGCTGGCAAGCCGACCCGCATCCTGCTCAAGGGCATCTCGGCGGAAGACCTGCGCATCCTGCAAGGGCTGAACCTTCTGACCTCGCACCCCGTGCTATATGTCTGCAATGTCGCCGAGGCAGACGCCGCCACCGGCAACGAGCACACCAGCGCCGTGGAAAAGATGGCTGCCGCGCAGGGCGCGGGCACCGTGGTGATCTCGGCAGCGATCGAGGCGGAAGTCGCCCAGCTCTCGGACGAGGAAGAGATGGAATTCCTGTCCTCGCTGGGCCTCGACGAACCCGGCCTGAACAAGGTCATCCGCGCCGGCTACGATCTGTTGCATCTGATCACCTATTTCACCGTCGGGCCGAAGGAGACGCGCGCCTGGACCATCCACAAGGGCGACAAGGCCCCCCAGGCGGCCGGTGTCATCCACACCGATTTCGAGCGCGGTTTCATCCGTGCCCAGACCATCGCCTACAATGATTTCATCACGCTTGGCGGCGAAGTGGCGGCCAAGGAAGCCGGCAAGGCGCGTGACGAAGGCAAGGAATATGTCGTCCAGGACGGCGACATCCTGCTGTTCAAGTTCAACACCTGACGCCTCAAGCGGCCGGGTATCCAAAACATCCCGGCGAGCTTTTTTTCGACGAGTTCTTCCGAGCGGCCGACGCCCGTCCGCCGGGCAACCGCTTGTCTTGATTTTGTCATGCCACAGGTCTAAGCGGCAGGCGCGAGGTCGGCGCTGGCGCCGAGAACCGCGCAATCCGACACGACGCGTCAATCCGAACGCACCCTTTGGCCCCAGCAAGGGAGACCCGGCGATGATCAAGGCCTTCGTCGTGGACAATGACCGCCTGCGCGCCGTCGATGACCTCTTGGCAAACAGCGACAATGTCGTCTGGGCCGATCTGCTCAACCCGACCAAGGAAGAGGAAGCGGCGATCGAGGCCTGGCTCGGCGTCGCCATTCCAACGCGCGAGGAGATGGAGGAGATCGAGATTTCGAGCCGCCTCTACGTCGAGGACGGCGCCTACTTCATGACCGCCACCTTGCCCGCCCAGACCGAAATCGACGATCCCCTGATGTCGCCTGTCACCTTCGTGCTGGCCGGCACCAGGCTGATCACCGTGCGCTATCACGAACCGAAGGCCTTCAAGACCTTTCCGCAGCGCGCCGAGAAGGTGGCGACCGGCTGCACCAGCGGCGACACCATCCTGATCGGGCTGCTGGAGGCGATCGTCGACCGTCTCGCCGATATTCTGGAACGCGCTGGCCGCGACATCGAGACGATCTCGCGCGACATCTTCGAGGCGCGGTCGACCAAGGTCTCCAAGCGCAACCGCGACTTCCAGGAGCTGCTGAAGGCCATCGGCCGCAAGGAGGACATCGCCTCCTCGATCCGCGACAGCCTGATCTCGCTACAGCGCCTGGCCGGCTTTTTTGCCCATGCCTCGACCCGCACCAAGATGAGCAAGGACACCAAGGCGCGCATCAAGACGCTGTCGCGCGACGTGCTGTCGCTCGCCGACCACGCCACCTTCCTGTCGCAGAAGATCTCCTTCCTGCTCGACGCGACGCTTGGCATGATCTCGATCGAGCAGAACGCCATCATCAAGATCTTCTCGGTTGCCGCCGTCATCTTCCTGCCGCCGACGCTGGTCGCCTCGATCTACGGCATGAACTTCGACGTCATCCCCGAGCTCAAATGGGAACTGGGCTATCCCTTCGCGATTGCCATGATGGTGTTGTCGGCAATCCTGCCGTTCTGGTATTTCCGTCGCCGCGGCTGGCTCTGATCCGCCCGCCAAAGGCCATGCAGCCACGACTTGGCGCTATAGAAATCTCTTGACCAAATGTGCTGCGGCCTGCATCCGGAAACCCTTCGTCAGCCGGATTTCAGACCATGACTGCAAAAACAAAAACCTGGGCCTATGAGGATTTCGTCGAGGGTGCGTCGCTCGATCTCGGTAGCAAGCTGGTGAGCGCCGCCGAGATCGTCGAATTCGCCACAGAATTCGACCCGCAGCCGATGCATCTCGACGAGGAGGCGGGCAAGGCCAGCATCCTCGGCGGTCTGGCGGCGTCTGGCTGGCACACCTGCGCCGTGTTCATGCGCATGCTGTGCGATGCCTTCCTGCTGGATTCGACCTGCCAGGGTGCCCCCGGCGTCGATCAGGTCAAATGGAAGAAGCCGGTCCTGGCCGGCGACCGGCTCACCGGCACTCTGGTGGTTGTTGCCAAGCGCCTGTCGAAATCGAAGCCGCAACTCGGCTTCGTGACCATGCGCAGCGAGATGTTCAACCAGCGTGGCGAGAGCGTCTTCGAGCTTGAGAATTCAGTCATGTTCCTGACGCGCGATGCCGCGGGGTATCAGGCATGACGCTCGACGAGTTCTTCCGCATCGGCACCACAGTGACACTCGGCTCGCACACATTCGAGCCGGAGGCGATCAAGGCCTTCGCCCGCAAATACGACCCGCAGATCTTCCATATCGACGAGGACGCAGCGAAGAAGAGCATACTCGGCGGGCTCTGCGCGTCCGGCTGGCATACCGCCGCCACCTGGATGAAACTCAATCTCGAAAACCGCATGGATGCCGAGGGCGCCGCGTGGAGTGGGCCCGGTCCTGTACCGGAATTCGGCCCCTCGCCCGGCTTCAAGAACCTGAAATGGCTGAAGCCGGTCTATGCCGGGCAAACCATCACCTTCACACGCACGGCACTGTCCCACCGCCCGATCGCTTCACGCCCCGGCTGGCGCCTGCTGGCGCTGCGATGCGACGCTTTTGAGTCGGCCGGCGACAAGGTGCTCGAGTTCGAGAGCGCGGTGCTGGTGAAGACGGAGTAGTGAATGGTGAATGGTGAATGGTGAATGGAGTCAAGGCGTCTGTCATCGAAGCTGATATTCACTATTCACTATTCACTATTCACTATTCACTAATGCCCCTCGAACCCAATCAGCGTCCGCACCGGCACGCCGAGCGCTTCGAGCTTGGCGCGGCCGCCGAGGTCCGGCAGGTCAATGACGAAGCAGGCGGCGAGGATGTCAGCGCCGATCTGGCGCAGCAGCTTGACCGCCGCCTCTGCCGTGCCGCCGGTGGCGATCAGATCGTCGACCAGGATCACCTTCTCTCCGGGCGAAATACCGTCCTTGTGCATCTCCATTTCGTCCAGCCCGTACTCCAGGCTGTAGGCGACGCGCACCGTCTCGAAAGGCAGCTTGCCCTTCTTGCGGATCGGCACGAAACCGGCTGAGAGCTGATGGGCAACGGCGCCGCCAAGGATGAAGCCGCGCGCCTCGATGCCGGCGATCTTGTCGATCTTCTGGCCGGCATAGGGATGCACAAGCTCGTCGATGGCGCGGCGGAAGGCGCGCGCATTGCCGAGCAGCGTGGTGATGTCGCGAAACAGGATGCCAGGCTTCGGATAGTCCGGAATGGTGCGGATCGCGGCAAGCAATGTGTCTTCGAGGGAGGATTTCATGGTTCGAGATTACCTGAATCGGAGGTTCTTGCGCGACAATTGTTCGATCGAACTGCAGCCCATCAGCTTCATGCCGCGTTCGATCTCGACCCGCATCTGTTCAAGCGCACGTTCGACGCCGGGCTGGCCGGCCGCTGCCAGCGGGAACAGGTAATAGCGCCCGACGCCGACGGCCTTGGCGCCGAGCGACAGCGCCTTGAGCACATGCGTGCCGCGCTGCACGCCGCCATCCATGATGACGTCGATCCTGTCGCCGACCGCATCGACGATCTCGGCAAGCTGGTCGAACGCCGCCCGCGAGCCATCCAACTGCCGCCCGCCATGGTTCGACAGCACAATGCCGCTGCAGCCGATGTCGACGGCGCGCCTGGCATCCTCCACCGACATGACGCCCTTGAGGCAGAACGGACCCGACCACAGCTTGACCATCTCGGCGACGTCGTCCCACGTCATCGATGGGTCGAGCATCTCGGTGAAATAGCGGCTGATCGACATCGTGCCGCCGCCCATATCGACATGCTCGTCGAGCTGCGGCAGCTTGAACCCCTCATGGGTGAAATAGTTGATCGCCCAGGCCGGCTTGAGCGCGAACTGCAGCATGCCGGCCAGGTTGAGCTTGAAGGGAATGGCAAAGCCGGTGCGCTTGTCGCGCTCGCGGTTTCCCCCGGTGATGCTGTCGACGGTCAGCATCATCACTTCGACGCCGACGTCCTTTGCCCGCTGCATCATCGCCCGGTTGAGGCCGCGATCGCGGTGGAAATAGAACTGGTAGACCTGCGGGCTGCTGCTGATCCGGCGCGCCTCTTCGAGGCTGACAGTGCCAAGCGAGGAGACGCCGAACATCGTCCCATACTTGGCGGCGGCCTTGGCGACCGCGCGCTCGCCCTGATGATGGAACAGCCGCTGCAGGGCGGTCGGCGAGCAATAGAATGGCATCGCCAGCTTCTGGCCCATGACCGTCACCGACATGTCGATCTCACTTACCCCGCGCAGGACGTTGGGAACTAGGTCGCAGGTCTCGAAGCTTTCGGTGTTGCGGCGGTAGGTGACCTCATCGTCGGCCGCGCCGTCGATGTAGTTGAAGATCGGCCCGGGCAAACGCTGCTGCGCCATGCGGCGGAAATCGGAAAAGTTGTGACAGTCGCTGAGCCGCATCATCGAATTCCAAACACCATGTCGTCGACAATTCTTTCGTCAGAGATGCTGCGTGGCATACCAATCACAGGGCGCCGTGCCAACGGACCTGTTCGACGACCGCACCGGACCACTAAGTCGCCAGCCCCCGGTTTCAGCAAAAAAGGGCGCCTCTCAGCGCTAATGCAGTTCACTTAAGTTGGGCTGGATGAGGATCTGGTAAGACCTATCGAGCAGGATGGAGATTCGTTTCCATCCTGTTCGTGTTTTGAGAT
>NZ_JAMYQF010000070.1:0-28540 GCF_040320745.1 Mesorhizobium sp. M0621
GGAGTGCGTCCAAAATCGAGCCGATCGGGCCAATGATGCCGGTCGATGCCGCGCCAGGGCGACAAGGCGAGGCCTTAGACGCCTTCAAAAGACGCCCAGTAGGCCAATCAGGTTAAGCACACCCTTCATGCAAAGCCCTCACAAGGGGAGAGATTGGCAGCTTCGCCGTCGCGCCCTTTCAGCTCTGGAGATTGGCGAAAGCCGAGGTGACAGCCGATCTCCCCCCTCGTGGGGGAGATGCCCGGTAGGGCAGAGGGGGGCGCTGTCCCCGTCAACCGCAGAAAACAAATCCGCTCTTCAAGTCAATCTCGCAAAATCATTCCTCTACTAAATTTATAGAAATACCTAGCTTGATCCATCTTCCAACCGGCGAGGCCATTTTTCCCGGCTCCGATCCGCAGCGAAGGAGAGGGATCATGTTCAATCCGACCAAGCACTTCAATCTTACCAGACGAGTTTTCGGCATCGGGCTGCTGGCGGCAAGCGTTGCCGTGTCGTTCGGTGCCGCCGCGCAGGAGTTGAAGCAGTTCAGCATCGGCTATCAGAAGACCGGCCTGCCGGTGATCGCCAGGCAGCAGCAGGTGATCGAGAAGGCGCTTGAAGACAAGGGCGTCACCGTCAAGTGGGTCGAGTTCACTGCCGGGCCGCCGCTGGTCGAGGCGCTCAATGTCGGCGCCATCGATGTCGGCTGGACCGGCGACGCACCGCCGATCTTCGGCCAGTCGGCCGGCGCCAATATCGTCTATGCGGCGGCGCTGCCGTCGAATGGCGAGGGCGAGGCGATCTTCGTCAAGCCAGCGTCGCCCATCCAGTCGGTCGCCGACCTCAAGGGCAAGCGCGTCGGCGTCGGCAAAGGCACCAGTGCACACAATTTGCTCGTCGCCGCCCTGGAAAAGGCCGGCATTCCGTTCGACCAGATCACGCCGGTCTATCTCAGCCCCGCCGATGCGGCCGCCGCCTTCGCCAGCGACCAGATCGACGCGTGGACCGTCTGGGATCCGTTCTTCGCCATCGCCGAAACGCGCTACCAGCCGCGCGTGCTGGCGCGCTCCAGCGAGGTGCTCAAGGTCAACACCTATTTCCTCGCCAACAAGGATTTCGCCAAGGCGCACCCCGAGATCGTCACGACGACGATCGCGGCCCTTGGCGAGGCGGCGAAATGGGCCGACCAGAACCGCGACAAGGTGGCCGCGGCGCTGCATGAGGTGACCGGTGTGCCACTCGACGCGCAGACGATCGCCGCCAACCGCACCAAATTCGGCATCATTCCGATCACCGACGAGATCGTCGCCGGCCAGCAGGCGACCGCCGACCGCTTCTACAAACTCGGGCTGATCCCGAAAGCGGTCCGCATTTCCGACGCGGTGTGGACCGCGCCGGGCAACTGATTTTTTCTCCGACGGCGCCGGGTGAGAACGCCCGGCGCCGTTTGACGTTTGTACCTTCCAGAGGCCAGACATGACCGCGCCAGCCAGCACCGCACCGCTCGATTTCTTCTGGTTCATCCCGACGCATGGCGACGGCTCCTATCTCGGTTCCGAGGAACAGCAACGGCCGCCGGAATTCGGCTACTTCAAGGAGATCGCGCAAGCGGTCGACCGGCTCGGCTTTCCCGGCGTGCTGTTGCCGACCGGACAGAACTGCGAGGATTCCTGGATCACCGCGACGGGCCTTGCGACGCTGACCGAAAAACTGAAGTTCCTTGTCGCGCTGCGGCCGGGCGTGACGCTGCCGACTTTTGCCGCGCGCCAGACCGCGGCCCTCGACCGGCTGAGCAATGGCCGACTGCTGCTCAATGTCGTGGTCGGCGGCAACCCGACTGAGCTCGCCGGCGACGGCGTCTTCCTGCCGCATGACGAGCGCTATGCCCAGGCGCATGAATTCCTGACCATCTGGCGCGGCCTGGTGTCCGGCGAGCGCGTCAATTTCGACGGCAAATATTATCGCGTCGAGAATGGCCGCCTCGATCTTCTGCCGCGCCAAGAGCGGCCGCCGCTCTATTTCGGCGGCTCTTCGGACGCGGGACAGGACCTCGCCGCCGACCTCGTCGACATGTACCTGACCTGGGGCGAGCCGCCGGCGCAGGTCGCCGAAAAGCTCGCTGCGGCGCGCAGGAAGGCGGCGCTGCGCGGCAGAAAACTGCGCTTCGGCATCAGGCTGCATTTCATCGTGCGCGAGACCGAGGATGAAGCCTGGCGTGCCGCCGACCGGCTGATCCGCCATGTCACCGACGCCCAGATCGAAAACGCGCAGGCGCGTTTCCTCAACCAGATGGACTCGGTCGGCCAGCGCCGCATGGCCGAACTGCATGGCGGCCGTCGCGACAGGCTGGTCGTGTCGCCCAATCTGTGGGCCGGCGTCGGGCTGGTTCGCGGCGGCGCCGGCACGGCGCTGGTCGGCACGCCGGAGCAGATCACCGAGCGCATCCGCGAATATCAGGCGATCGGCATCGATACCATCATCGGCTCCGGCTATCCGCATCTCGAGGAAGCCTACCGTGTCGCCGAGCTGCTATTCCCGAAGCTTGGGCTCGGCACCAGGCGGCAGCGGGCGCATGAGAACATCGCCAACGAATTCTCGGTCGGCTTCCATGGCGCCAACCGCCTGCAGGCCTCGTCATGAGCTTTGGCGCACGCCTCCGCAGCGACGGCACCGGCTGGTTGCTGCCGGCGCTGGTGATCGCCGGCTGGGAGATTGCATCTCGGGCCGGCGTCATGCCGGCCAACGTGCTGCCGGCGCCAAGCGCCGTCGCCGAGGCCTTCTGGCGGCTGACGCTGTCGGGCGAGCTGATCCGCAACATCGGCGTCAGCACCGCACGCGCGCTTGCCGGCTTCGCCGTCGGCGGCTCGATCGGCTTTGCGCTTGGCCTCGCCAACGGGCTGTCGAGGCTGAGCCGCGGCCTCACCGACACGACGCTGCAGATGATCCGCAACATTCCGCACCTGGCGCTGATACCGCTGGTCATCCTGTGGTTCGGCATCGACGAGGAAGCAAAGCTGTTCCTGGTGGCGCTCGGCGTGTTCTTTCCGATCTATGTCAACACGCTGCTCGGCATCCAGAGCGTCGACCCGCAGCTGGTCGAGATGGGCCGCGTCTACGGCATGGACCGGCGTGCGCTGTTTTTCCGCGTCATCCTGCCCGGCGCGCTGCCGGCGATCTTCGTCGGCCTGCGCTACGCCTTGGGCATCATGTGGCTGACGCTGATCGTCGCCGAAACCATCTCGGCCAGTTCCGGCCTCGGTTACATGGCCATGCAGGCGCGCGAATTCCTGCTGATCGATGTCGTCGTGCTGTCGATCCTGATCTATGCGCTGCTCGGCAAGCTCGCCGACAGCTTCGCCCGCCTGCTCGAGCGGTTCTTGCTGAACTGGCATCCGGCCTTCCAGAATGCATGAGTTTTCGATGCCAGCCGCCAGCCTGACTTCCGTTCGTTCCTTCATCGCCACGCCAGCGCCGGCGCGCCCGGCGATATCGGTCGAAGGGCGGCGCGCCTTCGCCTTCAAGGGCGTGGAAAAGCGCTTCGGCGACAAGACCGTTCTCGACGGCATCGATCTGGACGTGCCGGCCGGCCAGTTCCTTGCCGTCATCGGCAAGAGCGGCTGCGGCAAGAGCACGCTGCTCAGGCTGCTGGCTGGGCTCGATCGGCCGACATCAGGATCGCTGACATTCGGCGTGGAAGAGGAAGGCCATAGCCGCACCCGCTTCATGTTCCAGGAGCCGCGGCTCCTACCCTGGGCCAGCGTGGTGAAAAACGTCGAGGTCGGGCTGACCGGGATTGCTTCCGGCGCGGAGGCCCGCCAACGCGCGCTCGACATTCTCGGCGAGGTCGGGCTTGCCGATCGTGCCGACGAATGGCCCTCGGTGCTGTCCGGCGGCCAGAAACAGCGCGTGGCGCTCGCCCGGGCGCTGGTCGGCCACCCGCAAATCCTGGCGCTCGATGAACCACTGGGCGCACTCGACGCGCTGACCCGCATCGAGATGCAGCAATTGCTGGAACGGATCTGGATCGTGCAGAAGTTTACCGCGGTGCTGGTCACGCATGACGTCGCCGAGGCAGTCGCGCTCGCCGACCGGGTCGTGGTGATCAACGAAGGCCGTATCGCGCTCGATCTGGATGTCCCGGTGGAACGACCGCGCCGGCGCGGCTCGGTGGAGCTTGCCCGGCTGGAGGGCAGGATTTTGGATCGGCTGTTCGGGTAGGGCTGTTGGGGACAACCTTTTGAGATGTCGGCGGGACAGCGCCCCCCTCTGCCCTGCCGGGCATCTCCCCCTCTAGTGGGGAGATTAGCAGCTTCGCCTCACTGCCCTTCTTTCAATGACGGGAGATTGGCGAAAGCAGTGATGACGGCCAATCTCCCCCCTTGAGGGGGAGATGTCCGGCAGGACAGAGGGGGGCGCCACAGATCGCCAGCGCTCGTTCTGCAGCTCACCCCCGCGAACGGTTCGCCCAGACCAGTCCCACCAGGCCGACCAGCATGGTAACGATGCCGACATAAAGCCATTGCGACTGGCCGGTCATGAAGCTGCCGCCGATCGCGCCGACGCCTTGCAGCGCCCACAACGCGCCTATGGCAAGCACGATCAACGCCAGAAGATTTTTGGTCAGTCTCATTGCCGGATCTCCTTTTCGAAGTCGATCGGTTACGGGGTTGCGGCCGTGATGAAATAGCCAAAGGAAGGGGCCTGATCGCCCTCACTTCTACTTGGATATCAACGCACAATCTTGTCAAACAAATCCCGAATATCGGCTCGAAGATCATGATCAACTGATCATCGCGCGCCGGAAAATCCCTAACAGACTGTTACCCAGCGACTCCAAACGTGTGATCTCGCCACGGAACCGACAGATGATTGCCGCATTTCCTGCCTTATTTGGCTCCAACGGCTGGGGTCTGTCAAAAACGGAGCCATCCCTCAAATATGAAGAACTCAAAACAGACCGCGCTTGTCGCGGTAACGATCGCTGCTGGCCTGATGGTCGGCGCATCTTCGGCAACCGCCGCCAGCCAGTGCGGCCGCGCCTCTTGGTACGCCCTGCACTCGAAGACCGCATCGGGCGAGCGCATGAACCCGTCGGCAATGACCGCCGCCCACCGCACGCTGCCTTTCGGCACCAAGCTCCGGGTAACCAACAAGAACAACGGCCGCAGCGTCATCGTGCGCATCAACGATCGTGGCCCGTTCATCAGGGGTCGCGTGCTCGACCTGTCGAAGGGCGCAGCCGGCCAGCTCGGCTTCATCGGCTCCGGCCACACCGCCGTCTGCATGGCGCGCGTCTAAGCTTCCTGTGTCCGGCAAGAGGGGCCGGACACATTACCTACACATTTCGCAGCCGCACACTGAGCCGGCTCGCGCTATTCAGGGCCGATTCCCAAGGGCTTGAACCAAAGAAGCATTGGTCACGCCGCGTGACGTATTGCATCGCAGCAATTAGTTGTTAACTTCCCCGCGAGACATTTAAGGCTCGGCGCTGCTCGTCGTCCCTTCGGTCGCAGGCAGCAGCGGGGTTCTCGATGTTCTATCAGCTCTATGAAATGAACCATGCGGCCTTGCAGCCGGCGCGCCTCTATGCCGATGCGGTGCGCCTGCTCTACACCAATCCGCTCAATCCGTTGTCCCACACGCCCTGGGGCCGTTCGGTCGCGGCGACCGCCGAATTGTTCGAGCGCACCACGCGCCGCTACGGCAAGCCGACCTTTAGCCTCGACAAGACCGTGGTCGACTGGAAGACCGTCGCGGTCGCCGAGAAGACCGTCTGGTCCCGGCCGTTCTGCAATCTCGTCCGCTTCGAACGCTCCGTTCCCGCCGGGCGCAAGCCGGATCCGAAGCTTTTGATCGTGGCGCCGATGTCGGGTCACTATGCGACGCTATTGCGCGGCACGGTGGAAGCCATGCTGCCCCATGCCGACGTGCACATCACCGACTGGGTCGATGCCCGCATGGTGCCGCTGGCCGACGGCAGCTTCGATCTCGACGACTACATCGACTACATCATCGACATGCTGCATGCGCTCGGCCCCGACACGCATGTGATGGCGGTGTGCCAGCCTTCCGTGCCGGTGCTGGCGGCCGTGGCGCTGATGGAAACCAAGGGCGATCCGTTCGTGCCCTCGACCATGACGCTGATGGGCGGGCCGATCGACACCCGCCGCAACCCGACGGCGGTCAACCTTTTGGCGCAGGAAAAGGGCATCGACTGGTTCCGCGACAATGTCGTCATGCGCGCGCCCTGGCCGGTGCCGGGCTTCGGCCGCGAGGTCTATCCGGGCTTCCTGCAGCTGTCCGGCTTCATGAGCATGAACCTCGACCGCCACATCATCGCCCACAAGGACTTCTTCATGCACCTGGTGAAGCATGACGGCGACAATGCCGAGAAGCATCGCGATTTCTACGACGAATATCTGGCTGTCATGGACCTGACGGCGGAGTTCTACCTACAGACCGTCGACACCGTCTTTGTGCGCCAGGCCTTGCCCAAGGGCGAGATGACGCATCGCGGCACCCGGATCGATCCGTCAGCGATCCGCAACGTCGCGCTGTTCACGGTCGAAGGCGAGAACGACGATATTTCGGGCCTTGGCCAGACCAAGGCCGCGCATGACCTTTGCCCCAACATCCCCGCTGAACGGCATGCGCACTACATGCAGCCGGCGGTCGGCCATTACGGCGTCTTCAACGGCTCGCGCTTCCGCTCCGAAATCGTGCCGCGCATCGTCGACTTCATCACCAGCTATGGCCGCCAGGAGCGCGTTGCGGTGAAGCCGAAGCTGGTCCGCACGGCCAAGAGATAACCCTGCGACGAGAATCCAGGCCAATTATTGGGCAAAAGCCGCCGGGTGATTCTGTTGCACAAGCGCCGCTGTCCAGCCCCTCGGGTAACCATGCCGACAATCCGACCGACGTCGTAATTGACACGGACTGTAAAACCCCCTTAACCTTTCGTTAATAACAAAGGGTGAGCGGGGACAATGATTTCCTCATCAGTGGCGCGACGGCTGCGCGTGTATGTGGCAGCCGGGCTGGCAGTAACGGGAGGCTGGGTGGCGCCGGCTTTGGCGGCCGGAGCGATGGCGACCGGGGGTCTCACCTCGCAGCCGATCGGCCACTATGATTTCTGCAAGCTGCATCCCAGCGAATGCTCGATCCGCCCGTCCAATCTCGCGCCGGCCTCGATGACCGACGGGCTGATGCGCAAGCTTCTCAATGTCACCGCCAGGGTCAACGCCGCCGTCAAGCCAATGAGCGACATGGACATCTACGGCAAGGACGAGGTCTGGGCCTATCCCGACAAAGGCGTCGGCGATTGCGAGGACTACGTGCTGGAAAAGCGGCGCCAGCTTTCGCGCATGAGCATCTCGCTTGCCGATCTGCTGATCACCGTCGTGCGCAAGCCCGACGGCGAGGGCCACGCCGTGCTGACGGTGCGCACCGACAAGGGCGACTACGTGCTCGACAATCTGACCGACAAGGTCAAGGCGTGGGACGCGACCGGCTACCGCTTCCTCAAGCGGCAGGCAATCGACAACACCGGCCGCTGGGTCTCGATCCGAGGCGGTCAGCAGGTCCTTGTCGGCGCGGTCCAGTAGCGCGCAGGCAAACAGAGCGACTTCGGCGAAGGGTCGGCGATCCTTCGCCGTCCCGCCGGCGTCTCGCTATTCGCCTAGCGCCGCTCGCATCATGCCATTCTCCCAACAATCTCGCATTTCTCCGTGAACCATTTCCTCCCGGCCGACGACACATGGCCGTAGACGGAAACCAATCATGGAGACTTCAGATGACTGTACTTTTGCGAAATGCATTCCTCGCCGCCATCGCGGCATCGGCACTGGCCGGACCCGCCTTGGCCAACCAGACTATCCCAAGCTGCGCCAACACCTCGACCAACGATTTGTGGAGCGGCCGCTGTTGCAGCCTTGGCGACTCGAACTGCCTGGGCGGCGGAAACAATGGCCACGACCATAGCGACAAAGGCGGCCGGGGAAACAATGGCGGCTCGGCCGGCAAGAAATGATCTCACCACAGATGCCTGCTGGCGGATCGCCGGCGGGCATCTCTTCGCCTGAAGCGAAACACCTTCGCGAGAAAATCGCCAAGGTGCGCCTCCGGCGCAGATCGCGAAGCTATGGTTGCCGACCCAACGCCGCGCGGATCGATGCGGTGATGCGGCGCAGCTCCGCTTCGTCGAGCTTTTCGATGTTCTCGGCCAGCAGATTGGCAAGTTCGGTGGCGGCGGGAGAAAGACCGGACGTGTCGAGCTTCACACGCGGATGCGAGGCTTCGGCCAGCCGCGCCAGCTCCTCGGCGTCGTCCCAGATAATGTTGAAATAGCCGATGATCTTCTGGATCAGCGTCCAGGTCGGCGCGCCGCGCCTGCCGTGCTCGAGCGCCGACAGATAGGCGGCGCTGACACCGATCGCCGCCGCCATGTCCTTCTGGGTGACGCCGCGTTCGCTTCGCAGCGTCCGCAGCTTCTCGCCGAACGGGGTCATGCGCCCACCCTCATGAGCGAACGCCTCACGACCGCTGACGCCGCAGCCGGATATAAAGCGCACCTGAACCGCCATGGTTGCGGGCGGCATGGTCGTGGCTGGAGACCAGCGGCCGGAAGGCGGCCGTCGACAGCCAGGCCGGCACCGCGCGCCGCAACACGCCGTCGCCGCCGGAGGACGAGCCCTTGCCGGTGATGACCAGGACATAGCGGATGCCGCCGGCATGCGCCCGGTGCAGGAACGAAAACAGCAGCGAATAGGCCTCGTCCTGGGTCAGGCCGTGCAGATCGACGCGGCCTTCGATCGGCAGCCGGCCCTTCGACAGCTTGTCCAAGGTCGGCTCGTCGAGCGCATGGGCGACATGCTGCGTCTTCGGCTTTGCCGCGGCGGGCGTATTGGCAGCGGCCGGCGCCGGTTGCGACTGATTTGGCCTGGCCTCGGCAGGGATGTCGGGGACGTCGACAGCCATCCTGCCCTTCAGCGGCTTGGCCGTGCGCGCCACCAAATTCCACAGCACCCGGTCGTCTTCGCTCAGTTTGTCCGGATGCCGGGTCATCGATTCGAGCCCGAAACGAGCGCGCGCGGCACCAGCGCATAAAAATCCGCGGCGTTGCGGACCACGCCGGCGATCTCGCCGGCGGCATCGCCGGAACCGGCGAAGAGATCACCCCGCGCCGGTCCGGTGATGGCGGAGCCGGTGTCCTGCGCGATCATCACGCGCCGGAACGGTTTTGCGTCGAAGGCAGTGAGCGTCGGCGCATCGATGTAGAACGGCGTACCGAATGTGTGCAGCAGGCGGTCGACGGCAATCGAGCGTCCCGGCGTCAGCGGCACCTTGGCGGCGGCGATCGGACCAAGCGACGCGTCCTCGACATCGGCCTCGCGGAAGAAGATGTAGGAGCGGTTCCGCCACAGGATCTCGTCGACGCGGTCCGGATGCGCCTTGAACCAGGCGCGGATCGACTGCATCGTCACTTTTTCCAGCGGGATTTCTCCCAGTTCGCTCAGCACCTTGCCGGGCCCGGTGAAGCGCTGGCCGGATTTGGCGGCATAGGTGATGCGGGCAAGCCGGCCGTCGGTCATGTTCAGTCGTGCGGCACCCTGCACATGAACGAAGAAGGCATCGACCTTGTCGGCCAGCCAGGCGATTTCCAGGCCCTTGCCATCAAGCGCCCCGCGCTCGATCTCGCCGCGATCGGGATATTCGAGCAGCCCGTCCGGCGTCTGCCGCGCAAAAGCGAGGTAAGGATCCATGCCGGGCGGGCGGTTGCCGTCCTCGATATCGACGAGATCGGCCGGGCGCGATAGCAGCGGCACCGAAAACCGCTCCGTCCGAACCGGCGAGGCTTCGACCACAGGCTCGTAGAAACCGGTGACGAGGCCGGCGCCACCGTACTCGGGCCGGATGTGCACGGGCGAGAAATGGCGCTCGAAGAAAGCCTGGGCTTCTTTCCGATCCAGAAATGGCGACCGATTCGCCGGCGAAACGGTGCGAGCCTCGGCGTAGGCCTCGGCAAAGGCATCAAAATCGACGCTGAGCGCGCCGCTGCGATACGGTTTGGTCAGGACGTGAAAGGCCGAGCGGCGAAAGGCGGCGAAGGCCGCCAGATGATCGTCATCGTCCCAGCCGGGGAGGTCGGCAAAAGATTTTCCGACAAAGAGTGGCGATAGCGACACCGGAGCCTCGCCGCCGTTCCGGGTTCAGTCTTCTTCCTCGGTGGCGACAAGCTTCCAGTTGGGATCGCGCGAGCGCGTGTCGCGGGCGAAGGTCCAGACATCCTTGACCTCGGCCACGGTTTCCGGGTCGCCGTCGATGACCGCGCCGGCCTTGTCGCGGGTCGCCGAAATCAGCTCGCTGATGATGCGCAGCGTGACATGCGCCTCGCCGCCCTTCATCTCGGCCGAGACGATGTCGGCCTTGTCGATGCCGACGAAAGACGACTGGATCTTTTCAGCCTTGGCCTCGCGATCGCCGATCGCGGCGACAAAACCGTCATAAACCTCGCGCGACAACAGGTTCTTCAGCGTTTTGCGATCGCCGTCGGCATAGGCCATGACAATCATCTCATAGGCCATCTTGGCGCCGTCGACGAAAGTCTTCGGCTCGAAGGACGGGTCGTTGTCCTTGATCGTGCGCAGGCCCTTGTTGAGGTCGGTGTCGGGCTTGGCGAAGGCATCGATCGCGGCATAGGTGTCGGCCGCCGGCTCGCCCGGCAGGCGCTTGCGCGGCAGCGACACGACATTCTCGGATTTCTGGGCGGCATCCTTGTCGCCGCTGCGGGCCGCTGTATAGGGATCGAAGGGCGGCCGTTCGCTGCCGGTGCGACGGCCCAGCACATTGCGCAGCTGGAAAAAGATGACCACCGCCGCAATCAGGAAGAAAATCGTGCCGAAGTCGAAGAATCCCATATCTTCCGCCAATCAATCCCTGCCCTGTGGCCGGACCGTCAGGCCCAATGGCCGCGGTCGCATAGCGTTCAACATTCAAAGCATATAGAACGCAAGGCGCAATCATTCAAATCAAAGGCAGGCATACCTATCTAACAGCCTCAGTGCCAGCGGCGATTGCTCACTGGGCGCCGAAACAATCGAAACGGCCAAAACGATCCAAAAGGTTGCCAAGACTTGCGCATCTCGTTCCTTCCCCTTTTTGTCCTGGCACTTCCGCTGCTGGAAATCGCCGGCTTCGTGGTCGTCGGCCGCCAGGTCGGTGCGCTGGCGACAGTCGGCCTGGTGCTGGCATCGAGCATTGCCGGCGCGCTGCTGCTCCGGCATCAGGGTTTTGGCGTCATGACGCGGATCCGCGCTGAAATGGACGCCGGCCGCGATCCGAGCGGGCAGCTGGCGCATGGCGCGATGATCGTGCTGGCGGCGATCCTTTTGATCATACCCGGCTTCATCACGGACATTATCGGCCTGCTGCTGTTCCTGCCGCCGGTCCGCGACCTCGCCTGGCGGACCTTGAAGGGCCGTGTCGTGCTGGCCACCAATTTCTCGACCGGCGGCTTCCGCGGCCGGCAACGCGACAAGACCATCGACCTCGACGATGGCGATTATTCACGCGAAGACGACTTCAAGCGCGGACCGGACCACAACTCGCCCTGGCGCCGCCTCAAGGACGATTGAGGCCGCTCCGTCCTCATCCCGGGACGGAGAAGCAAGGCGGCAAACCTTGTCTTGTCATCCCTGCCATGGTAGCGAACGCCCGATTTCAATTCGGTCAGCGACGCTGCCCAGGCAAGAGGACGAAGGCTTATGGCCAGCAAAGATGACGCGCCGGTCGGCGCAGCCAACGGAAACGGCAACGCGGCGCAGCCGTCGCTCAACGTCCTGGCGCAATATGTGAAGGACCTTTCCTTCGAAAGCCCCGGCGCGCCGAATTCGCTGCGCGGCCGCGACAAGGCGCCTGGCATCGCGATCAACGTCAACGTCAACGCCAACCCGCTCTCCGACAAGCAGTTCGACGTCAATTTGACGTTGAACGCCAAGGCATCGTTCGACCAGGAAGTGCTGTTCAATGTCGAGCTGGTCTATGGCGGCGTGTTCGCCATCGCAGGCTTCCCGCAGGAACACATGCTGCCGATCCTGTTCATCGAATGCCCGCGCCTGCTGTTCCCGTTCGCCCGGCAGATCATCGCCGAGGCAACCCGCAATGGCGGCTTCCCGCCGCTGATGCTCGACCCGATCGACTTCGCGCAGATGTTCCAGCAGAAGCTGGCCGAGGATCAGGCAGCGTCGAAGGTCAAGGTGAGCTGAGGCCTGGTGTCTCGGTAGCGTTTAAAAGCCCGGCCTCGCGCCGGGTTTTTTGTTGAAAGGCTGGCGGGACAGCGCCCCCCTCTGTCCTGCCGGACATCTCCCCCACAAGGAGGGAGATCGGCTGTCATCCCGGCTTTCGCCAATCTCCAACGTTGAAAAGGAAGGCGCGGCCCGCGAAGCTGCCAATCTCCCCACCCGTGGGGGAGATGTCCGGCAGGACAGAGGGGGGCGCCAAGGATCGCGACGGAACGACTTTAGTTCCCGACAACCTTCAGCCACAGCGCCTTCTCACCCAACGTTCCGACCATGCCGGCATGCGCGTCGCGTTCGGCTTCGGTGAGGCGGGGCCGCAGTGGCGAAGGCCGCTGGCTTACCACAATCTCGATCTGGCGGACGTTCTCTCCGCCTTGCGCCGGCGCGGTGGCGCTGTCGAGGATGAGGGCCGCCTGCTTGCCGCCGATCAGCTCGATATAGACCTCGGCCAGCAATTCGGAATCGAGCAAGGCGCCGTGCTTGGTGCGCCTGGTGTTGTCGATGCCGTAGCGCCGGCAGAGCGCGTCGAGCGAATTGGGGCCCATCGGATGCTTGCGGCGCGCCAGCGCCAGCGTGTCGACGACAAGACCATTGTCGATGACGGGGTGACCCAGCCGGCCGAATTCGACGTTGAGGAAGCCGATGTCGAAAGTCGCATTGTGCGCGACCAGCTTGGCGCCGTCGGTGAAGGCCAGCCACTCCTGCACAATCTCGGCAAAGGTCGGCTTGCCCGCTAGATCCGCCGCGCTGATGCCGTGCACGGCCTGCGCCTCGGCGTGGATCGCACGGCCTTGTGGGTTGATATAGTGGTGAAAGGTCTTTCCGGTCGGAAAGCGGTTGACCAGCTCGATGCCGCCGAGTTCGATCACGCGGTCGTCGCGCGAATCGAGGCCGGTGGTTTCCGTATCGAAAATGATCTCACGCATCGAATCAGTCGCTCCAAAGAAGCAGAATCGTGAGACCGGAACAAAATGGCAATGGGCAATGCTGACGCGGTGGTGTCAGGAGTGCAGCTTATCCCCGGAGAGTTCGGCAATGATGGCAGCCACGGCGGCGCGGGCGGAGTCCAATCCCTGGCCGGTATCGACGACGAAGTCGGCCAACTTGCGTTTTTCCGCATCCGGCACCTGCCTGGCCAGGATCGAATCCAGTTTTTCCTCGGTCATATCAGGCCGCGCCAGTACACGTTCTCGCTGGATGTCGGCTGGCGCGGTGACGACGACGACCTTGTCGACGCGGTCGCGGCCGCCGGTTTCGAACAACAGGGGGATATCGAGGACGGCAATCGGCGCGCCGGCGCTACGATGACGCGTCAGGAAAGCATCGGCATCGGCGCGCACCAGGGGATGGACGATCGCTTCCAGCCGCTTCAGCGCGGCGGCGTCACCCAGCACGCGGGCGCCAAGCTTTGCCCGATCGACCACGCCGGCGGATGTGGTGCCGGGAAAAGCCGCCTCGACCAGGGGCGCGGCCTTGCCGGCATAGAGGCGATGCACCGCCTCGTCGGAACCATGGACCGGCACGCCGGCCTCGGCGAACATCTTGGCCGTGGTCGACTTGCCCATGCCGATGGAGCCGGTGAGGCCAAGCACGATCATGGCTTCGGCACCAGATCAGCTTCGATGAGCGCGCGGAGTTCAGCCGTCACCTGCGGCCTGATGCCGAACCAGCGCTCGAAGCCGGGCACGGCCTGATGCAGCAGCATGCCGAGGCCGTCGACGGTCTTGAGGTTTCTCGCGCGGGCCGCCGCAAGCAGCGGCGTCTCCAGCGGCACGTAGACGATGTCAGTGACGATGGCGTGGTCCGGCAGCAAAGCCGGATCGGCTGACAGGCCTTCATTGCCATGCATGCCGAGTGCGGTTGTGTTGACCAGCAGGCCGGCATCGCCAAGCAGGTCGCCGGTCGCCGCCATGCCATGCGCCGAAACGCCCGCACCGAAACGATCGCGCAATTCCATGGCCCGGGCGAGCGTGCGGTTGACGATGCGGATGTCGGCGACGCCACGCTCCTTCAGCGCATGGATGACGGCGCGCGACGCGCCGCCGGCGCCGAGCACGACCGCCGGGCCGTTGCTGGCCCAGCCCGGCGCATGATCGTCGAGGTTGGCGGCGAAGCCGTGCGCGTCGGTGTTGCCGCCCCACAAGGCGCCGTCCTCGAACCACAGCGTGTTGACGGCGCCGATCTCTTGCGCGGCCTGGTCACGGCGCTCGGCCAGCGCGAAAGCCGCCTCCTTGTGCGGGATGGTGACATTGCCGCCGCGGTAATTGTTCGCCTGCAGCGTCTTCACGAACTCGGCAAAGTTTTCCGGCGCGACATCGATCGCCTCATAGCTGCCGTCGATGCCATGCTTGGCCAGCCAATATCCGTGGATCTTCGGCGAGCGCGAATGCTTGATCGGGTGGCCTGACACAAAGGCCTTTTTCGACGCCTCAGCCATCGATCGCTCCAAGCGTGCGAAGTTCGGCCAGCAGCGGCAACAGCGGCAGGCCGACAATCGTGAAATGATCGCCCTCGATCTTCTCGAACAATTGAATGCCTTCGCCTTCGATCTGGTAGGCGCCGACGCTTGCCAATGCCTTGGCGCCAACACGGGCGAGATGGCGGCCGATAAAGGCCGGATCGAGCTTGCGCATGGTCATCGAGGCGATGCCGACATGCCGCCACAACACTGCGCCGTCGCGCACCAGTACGGCAGCACTGTTCAACTGATGGGTCTTGCCCGACAACGCTAGGAGATGACGGCGGGCGCCTTCCCTGTCGGCCGGCTTGTGGAACACTTCGTCGCCGAGCGACAGCGTCTGGTCGCAGCCGAGCACCAGCGCGCCAGGCCTGCGCTCGCTCACTTCCGTGGCCTTGGCCTCGGCCAGCACCAGGGCGACATCTTCAGGCGAGACACCGCTGTCCTGCATAGGCGCCTCGAGCGCCCGCTCGTCGATTTCAGCCGGAACCGCCTCGACGTCGACACCGGCATTGACCAGCATCGCCTTACGGAACGGACTGCCTGAAGCGAGGATGATTTTCTCGGTCATGGGGTTTCGCCTGATTAATTGTCGTTGACCGCCGTAATGCAGAAGGTTGCCAAAGGTTGGCGGGACAGCGCCCCCCTCTGTCCTGCCGGACATCTCCCCCTCAAGGGGGGGAGATTGGAGGTAACTTCGGCTTTCGCCAATTTTTAACGTTGAACAAAAGGTGCGGCCCGCGAAGCTGCCAATCTCCCCCCTTGAGGGGGAGATGCCCGGCAGGGCAGAGGGGGGCGCGAAGGATCGCGACGTTTCGGACACCATCTCAAGCCTGTGGTTGCTCGGCTCCAATTATCTATTCTTCCCTCTCAGGGCAACGATGGCTGCCGCCGTTTCCTCTATCGAGCGGCGGCTGACGTCGATCATCGGCCAGCCATGGCGCGTGCAGATCTGGCGGGCGTAGGCGAGCTCTTCGCTGATGGCGGCGCGGTCGACATAGTCCGATGCCTCGTAAGAGCTGCTGTTGCCCAGGATGCGGTTTTGCCGGACATGCGAGATGCGCTCTGCGGTGGCGACCAGCCCGACGATCAGCGGTGTCCTGGCGTTGACCAGGCTTTCCGGCACCGGCACGCCGAGCACGATCGGAATGTTGGCGGTCTTGATGCCGCGGTTGGCGAGATAGATGCTGGTTGGCGTCTTCGAGGTGCGCGAGATGCCGATCAGCACGACATCGGCATCGTCCATGTTGAGCGGCAGTTGGCCGTCATCATGGTCCATGGTGAAATTGAGCGCATCGATGCGACGGAAATATTCAGCGTCGAGAACATGCTGGGCGCCGACGCGCCGGCCGGCCGGCGTGCCGAGATAGGACTGGAACACGGTCAGCACCGGCTCCAGCACCGATACACAGGGCAGGCCCATCGTCGCGCAGCGCTCGTCGATGCCGCGCGCGAGCTTCTGGTCGACGACCGTATAGAGAATGATGCCGGGCTCCTCCTCGATGTCCTCGAACACTTTCGCTACCTGCTTTTCGGTGCGGATGAGCGGATAGATGTGCTCGATGGCGCGCGCATCCTTGTATTGCGCCGAAGCCGCCCGGCCGGCGGCGAGCAGCGTTTCGCCGGTCGCGTCGGAAATCAGGTGCAGATGGAAGAAGCTTTGGGGTTTGTTCACAGGGGTCACCTGGGGCTGTGGGCTTCTGTGGATAGAGCGGGATGAAAAGACGAGCCGATCAGAGGCGACTGTATCAGAAGGCTAGATGTCCACAATTCGTTGCACTGTCAGCTTCGTCGGGCGGCTGGGGACAAGTTTGGGGACGGCTTCTTTTGTCTCTCGCCCGTCCCCAGGGCCGGCTTTTCCCGGCATCTCGTAACGCTTTGACTCCAGTGATGGATTCGCGACTATCCCCAGAACCCTACATCCAGGCAAAAGAAGCACGCGACAATATGTTGGCTGGTTTTTTCCGGGGCAAAGCGGGACAGGTGACAACCACCAGAACCAACAGACTCTTAGAATCAGAAGAATCTTAGATATAAGAATCTTTGATTATAGAAGAGGCTGGGAGAAGCGAGCGCTCGATGCCCCAGAACCGGATCATGCTGGACGTCCTGAAGGGCAAGGCTCATTTTCCGCCTCCGCTCTGGATGATGCGTCAGGCTGGGCGCTATCTGCCGGAATATAGGGAGACACGCAGACGGGCCGGTTCGTTCCTGGGTCTCTGCTATGACCCAGACCTTGCCGTCGAAGTGACCCTGCAGCCGATCGAGCGTTTTGGTTTCGATGCATCGATCCTGTTCTCGGACATCCTCGTCGTTCCGCATGCGCTTGGCCGTGAGGTCCGCTTCGAAGAGGGGCGAGGGCCGCTGCTGACGCCGATCACCGCGCCGCAGATATTGGCTCTGGAAAGCAAGGTGTTTCACGTGAATCTCGAACCGGTCTACGAGACGGTTCGCCGGCTGCGGGCAAAACTCCCCGATGAGACCACTCTGATCGGCTTCTGCGGCGCGCCATGGACTGTGGCGACGTATATGATTGCGGGTCATGGCACGCCCGACCAAGCGCCGGCGCGGCTTTTTGCATATCGCGAGCCGGCAGCATTCCAGCATTTGCTGAAAGTGCTTGCCGATCATTCGGCCGCCTACCTCATCCGCCAGATCGAGGCCGGCGCGGACGTGGTGCAGATTTTCGATTCCTGGTCCGGCGTGCTCGACGATGCGTCCTTCGACCTGTTCTGCGTCCAGCCGGTGGCGGAGATCGTCAGGCAAATTCGGGCCGTCCATCCCGATGTGCCGATCGTCGGCTTTCCCAAGGGCGCCGGCGCCCGTTACCAGACCTATCGCCAGAAGACCGGCGTAACGGGTCTGGGGATCGACTGGACGGTGCCCCTGGAGGCGGCGAAGGATTTGCAGCGCTTAGGGGCGGTTCAGGGCAATCTCGATCCCTTGCGGCTCGTGGCTGGCGGCAAGGCGCTGTCCGACGGTGTCGAAGCGATCCTGAAAGCGCTGGGAGAGGGGCCGCTGATCTTCAATCTCGGTCATGGCATCACGCCGGAGACGCCGATCGCCCATGTCGAGGCGATGGTGAGACAAGTGCGGAGCGCGACACGCTGATGGCCGAGATGAAAAACGCGAACAGCACCGGCCAGGCGATGATGCGGATGATATCAGGTATCGCCGTATTGATCGTTCTCACCGCGCTTTTGTATTTCGCAGCACCCGACAGCTTCTATCCGTGGGCCAAGGCGATCCATATCCTCGCCGTCATTTCGTGGATGGCGGGTATGCTCTATCTGCCGCGGCTGCTGGTCTACCACGCCGATGCCGAGAAGGGCTCGGTGCAGTCGGAGACCTTCAAGGTGATGGAGCGGCGCCTGCTGCGCGGCATCATCAATCCGGCGATGATCGCCACCTGGGTGTTCGGCCTGTGGCTCGCCTGGAAAGGCTTCGGTTTCCAGGGCGGCTGGCTGCATGCCAAGATTGGGGCGGTGCTTTTGCTGTCCGCCATGCACGGCTATCTGGCCGGCGCGGTGCGCAAATTCGCCGAGGACCGCAATGAAAAACCGGCCCGGCACTGGCGAATCGTCAACGAGATCCCCACATTGCTGATGATCGCAATTGTGATCCTGGTTGTCGTCAAGCCGTTCTAGGCTCGATTGGGCTGCAAAACGCAGCTTGCTCTTTCACCCAACCGACGATAAAAGACGGGTCTTCCTTCCCGTCATGCGCCGCCCTTCATTGCTCTCGGCCGCGCCCGGCATTTGTCGCATCCCGCCGATATTTTCCCAAAGCTTACCCAGACTCCATCTATTCAAGGTCCGTCTATGCAAGAAATGAAACTCACCGAGTTCAAGAACAAGAAACCGCCAGAGCTGATCGCTTATGCCGAATCGCTCGAGGTGGAGAACGCCAGCGTCATGCGCAAGCAGGAGCTGATGTTTGCGATCTTGAAGAAACTGGCCGCCCAGGAGATCGAGATCATCGGTGACGGTGTGGTCGAAGTGCTGCAGGATGGTTTTGGCTTCCTGCGCTCGGCCAACGCCAACTATCTGCCAGGTCCCGACGACATCTACATTTCGCCGTCGCAGATCCGGCGCTTTTCGCTGAAGACCGGCGATACGGTCGAAGGGCCGATCCGCAGCCCGAAAGAGGGCGAGCGCTATTTTGCGCTGCTCAAGGTCAACACGATCAATTTCGACGATCCCGAAAAGATCCGTCACAAGATCCACTTCGACAATCTGACGCCGCTCTATCCGACCAAGCGGTTGAAGATGGAGATCGACAATCCGACCACCAAGGACATCTCGGCGCGCGTGATCGACCTGGTCGCGCCGATCGGCAAGGGCCAGCGCGCGTTGATCAACGCGCAGCCGCGTACCGGCAAGACGGTGCTGATGCAGAACATCGCCCACTCGATCACTGCCAATCATCCGGAATGCTATCTGATCGTGCTTCTGATCGACGAGCGGCCTGAAGAAGTGACCGACATGCAGCGCTCGGTGAAGGGCGAGGTGATCTCCTCGACCTTCGACGAGCCGGCTGTTCGCCACGTGCAGGTCGCCGAAATGGTCATCGAGAAGGCCAAGCGCCTTGTCGAACATGGCCGTGACGTCGTCATCCTGCTCGATTCCATCACCCGCCTCGGCCGCGCTTACAACACCGTGGTACCGTCGTCCGGCAAGGTGCTGACCGGCGGTGTCGACGCCAATGCGCTGCAACGGCCGAAGCGTTTCTTCGGTGCCGCCCGAAACATCGAGGAAGGCGGTTCGTTGACCATCATCGCCACCGCGCTGATCGATACCGGCAGCCGCATGGACGAAGTCATCTTCGAAGAGTTCAAGGGTACCGGCAACTGCGAAATCCAGCTCGACCGCAAGGTGGCCGACAAGCGCATCTATCCGGCGATGGACATCTTGAAGTCCGGCACCCGCAAGGAAGACCTGCTGGTTTCCAAGCAGGACCTGCAGAAGATCTTCGTGCTGCGCCGCATCCTGGCGCCGATGGGAACCACCGATGCGATCGAGTTCCTGATCGACAAGCTCAAGCAGACCAAGACCAATGCGGACTTCTTCGATTCGATGAATACGTGAGCGAGCAGGTAGGGAGCATATCCTCGCCTTCGTCATCCTAGGGCGGAGCGACGCGAAGCGGAGTGCAGACCCTAGGATCCATGCCGTGAGGTCTATCGAAGAAAGCAGCGGAGCAGAATCTGAACCATTGCAACGCTCGGAAGTAACGGCATGGATCCCAGGGTCTGCGCCGCGTCGCTACGCTCCTTGCTTCGCCCTGGGATGACGAATTCGTTACTGGTGGCGCAGTAGGCGCTCGAGTTCTTCAGCATCCGTAACCACCGGCAGGCAAACCTGTCCCGTACACAGCCACGCACCCGCCTTGTCGGTCGGTGGCAGAATTCCGCCGGGCAGCATGGGTCGACTCGTGTCCGAACCGATCGGCACGACAATATCCACGCGGCGCGGGTCCGGGCTTCGATTCGCAACCGGGACGAGCTTTGGATCCTCCAACCTATCCACAATGACCAGCTTGAGCGGCTCGATCGCCAGCGCGCAGGCGTTGACGATGCCGGCCTGACCGTAGGTCTGGTGCGCCGCACGACCGGCCGCGTGTTCGGCGACTTGCCAGGCTCTTTCGTGCAGTTCGAGATCGCCGGTGACGGACGCCAGCCGGACCAGTGCCTCGATGATCTGGCCGGTGGCGGACGGAATGGCTTCGTCGACATCGCCTCGGATGCGGATCGGCACGTCGGTGCTGTCCGAAGCGGTCAGGTAGTAGCCTGTCTTGTCGGTGTCGGCGTGCCAATGGTCGAGCTGCTCGATGAATTGGCTGGCTTGGTCGATATAGCTCCAATCACCCGACGCTTCGAACAGCGAGATCGCCGCATTGGTCATGGCGGCGTAGTCGCTGGACAGAGCAGGGAACAGTTTCCTGGCGCCGAGCATCGAATGCGGCAAACGGCCGTCGCGGCTGGCGGCGCCGATATGGGCGAAGGCTTTTGCCGCCGCCTCGATCCAGTCAGGCCGGGCCAATGATCGACCGGCCTCGGCAAGCGCCGCAATCATCAGGCCGTTCCAGTCGGTGAGCGTCTTTGCATCGAGGCCGGGCCTGACCCGCCCTTCGCGGACGACAAGAAGTTTCGCCTTGAGCGGGCTGAGTTTTTCACGCTCGATGACGCTTTGCGATTGCTGGGAGCGGGTTTGGTGGACAATTGGCTTGCCTTCCCAACCATGCGGGATCGACAGCGTGAAGTGCTTGAAAAACAAGGTAGAATCGTCGCCGAGAGCGTCTTCAACCTCTTCCTTGCTCCAGGTGTAGAACAGCCCTTCCACGCCATCGCTGTCGGCGTCGAGACTGGCGGCAAAGGCGCCACCGTCGACGCGCATTTCGCGCAGCAGCCAGTCGACAGTCTCTTCGATTCGTAGCCGGAACAATTCATTGCCGCTCGCCGCATAGGCCCAGTTGCAGAAGCGGACGAGCTGGGCGTTGTCGTAGAGCATTTTTTCGAAATGCGGCACCAGCCATTCGGCGTCGGTCGAGTAGCGGCTAAGCCCGCCGCCAATATGGTCATAGATGCCGCCGCTCAACATCCGTTCGAGGCTAAGCAGGACGTCGTCGCGATGCGTGGCGTTGCCGTCGCGCAGCCAGGACAGCCAAAGCGTGAGCATGAACGGCGCGTTGGGGAATTTCGGCGCGCCGCTTAAGCCCCCGAGATCGCGGTCGACCATGCCGTCGATGCCCTTGGCAAGCTCCGCCAGTGCATCGCGGTCGAGCGCTGTGCTTGCATGCGAGCCGGCCAACCGCGCCTCGACATGGGCCGTCAGGCCGTCGGCGCTCTGGTTCAGGCTCGCCCTCTTCTCGCGCCATGCCTTGTCGACTGCCTCCATCACCTGGATAAAACCGGAGCGGCCATAGCGCGGCTCGCGTGGAAAATAGGTGCCGCCCCAGAACGGCTTACCGTCCGGGGTCAGGAACATGGTCAGCGGCCAGCCGCCCTGCTCGCCCATCGAGGAGAGCGCTGCCATGTAGATCTGGTCGATGTCCGGGCGCTCCTCGCGGTCGACCTTGATATTGACGAACAGACGGTTCATGACGGCGGCGACGTCATCGTTCTCGAAACTTTCGTGCGCCATGACATGGCACCAATGGCAGGCGGCATAGCCGACCGAGAGCAGGATCGGCCTGTCCAGCGCCTTTGCCTCTTCCAGCGAAGCCGGCGACCAGGCGCGCCAGTGAACGGGATTACCGCTATGCTGCTGCAGATAGGGGCTGGCTTCTTCAGCAAGCAGGTTTTGGGCGGGTAGCGTCACGATGGGCAAACTCGGTTGGGAGTTGTCATATGGATGTAGAGCTAGGGCGGTTCGGCAGAGCGGGCAAATGATTTCAGGCGATTCGATCGTAGCGCTCTCGAGCGGACGGCTTCCGGCTGGTGTCGCGGTCATCCGCATTTCAGGCCCGCAGACTCGATTCGTAGTCGAAACGATTGCCGGCGGTATGGTTAAGGACCGCGCTGCGGTTTTGCGCAGGCTGCGGGCGCCCGATGGAACCGTGCTCGACAACGGCCTGGTCGTGTTCTTTCCCGGGCCGGCCAGTTTTACAGGCGAGGATGTGGCGGAATTCCACGTTCATGGCGGACGCGCCGTGGTGGCCAGGATGCTGGAGACGATCACCAGTTTTGACGGCGTCAGGCACGCGGACCCAGGCGAATTCACGCGCCGGGCCTTTCTTAACGGCAAGGTCGATCTGGTCGAGACCGAGGCGCTGGCGGATCTCGTCAATGCCGAGACCGAGGCGCAGCGGCGCTTCGCGGTGCAAAACGCCGAAGGTGCCCAGAGCGAACTCTATCTCGGCTGGCGGCGCAGGCTGATCCACGCCCGCGCCATAATCGAGGCCGAGATCGATTTTGCCGATGAGGACGATATTCCCGGTTCCGTTTCGGATACGGTCTGGTCTGATATCCGAGCAATGATCGAAGAAATCGATCGGCATAGCGCCGGATTTCGCGCTGCCGAGATCATCCGCGACGGCTTTGAGGTCGTTATCCTTGGTGCACCCAACGCCGGTAAGTCGAGTCTGTTCAACGCCCTGGCGCGGCGGGATGCCGCTATAGTAACGGATGAACCTGGCACGACGCGGGACTTGCTTGAAGTGACGCTTGATCTACAGGGCCTGCGCGTCAAGCTTACGGATACGGCCGGGCTGCGCGAAGCGCCTGGCAAGGTCGAAGCAATTGGCATCGAGAAGGCCCGGGCCAAGGCACATGGTGCCGATCTCCTGCTGTTGCTGCAGGACGTTGCGGACCCCAGGCCCATCGGTCTGCTACCGACGGGCGCCCCGAGCTTGCGGGTCGGCACCAAGCTCGATCTGCTGGAAAGCCGCGCTGCACTCGATGCGGCGGGGAACTATGACCTTGCTATCTCGGTGCAGAACGGGACGGGCGTGGAGACATTGCTGGTGGAGATCGGCCAGCGAGCGGCGGAGGCGGCCGGCAATGCCGGCGATGTGCTGCCGTCGCGCCTGCGCCATGTAGAATTGCTCAATGAGACCAACCGCCATCTGCGTCGCGCCACCGACGGCCGGACTTTCGGGCAGGAATTGCGCGCTGAGGAGTTGCGGCTCGCAGCCGATCATCTGGGCCGAATCGTCGGCGCCATCGATGTCGAGGATATGCTTGACGTCATTTTCTCGCAATTCTGCATTGGGAAATGACTCACGTGAAACCATGCGGCATAGCGGGTCGAGTACGATGCCAACATTGCCTGTGACTCACGTGAAACATATCGACGGACGTTGGCTCCGCCCTCATTGCCCTGCCGGGCATTTCTCCCCGTATAGTGGCGGGGAGAAAGCAGCTGGCCGCATCTCCGGCGCTTTCCTGTAACGCTGGAGATTGGCGAAAGCGGCGATGACATCGTCCCTCTCCCCGTCACTATACGGGGAGAGGATGCCGGCAGGCAGGTGAGGGGCAGCGCTGACCAGGGGGTGTCTCGGTCGCGCGATGACTCACGTGAAACACGCGATGGCAAGTGCAAGGCTGTTTCACGTGAAACTCCCTGCGGAGTTTTCTTGACAGCACGGCCCTACGGGGACATGTGTCCCTCATTCATTTGAGTCTAGGACGTTTGGAAATGACCAATCACTATGATGTGGTTGTGGTGGGCGGCGGCCACGCGGGGTGCGAGGCGGCCAGTGCTGCCGCGCGCGCGGGTGCCAGAACCGCTTTGGTGACGCTGCGCTTCGACACGATTGGCGTGATGTCCTGCAATCCGGCGATCGGCGGGCTCGGCAAGGGTCACCTGGTTCGCGAAATCGACGCCATGGACGGCCTGATGGGGCGGGTGGCGGATGCTGCCGGCATCCAGTTCCGCCTGCTCAACCGCCGCAAGGGTCCGGCAGTGCGCGGGCCGCGCACGCAGGCCGACAGAAAGCTCTACCGCCTCGCCATGCAGGAAGCGATTCGGCAGCAGAACGATCTCGACGTGGTCGAGGGCGAGGTCCTGGACTTCGAAATCGTCGAAGGGCAGATCGTCGCCGTTCTCCTGGCCGACGGAAGGCGGCTTGCCTGTGGCGCTGTCGTTTTGACGACCGGGACTTTCCTGCGCGGGCTTATCCATATCGGCGAGAAGAAGATCGTTGCCGGCCGCATGAACGAGCAGGCCAGTCTTGGTCTGTCGGCGACGATGGACCGCGCCGGCTTCAGGCTCGGTCGGCTGAAGACCGGCACGCCGCCGCGGCTGGACGGCCGGACGATCGATTGGGCGTCGCTGGAAAGCCAAGCCGCCGATGAGGATCCGGTGCCGTTTTCGCTGATGACCGACCGTATCGAGACGCCGCAGATCGAATGCGGCATCACGCGCACGACCACGGCCACGCATGAGCTGATCCGCGCCAATCTCGGCCGCTCCGCCATGTATTCCGGCTCGATCGAAGGTGTCGGACCGCGCTACTGCCCGTCGATCGAGGACAAGATCGTCAAGTTCGGCGACAGGGATGGCCACCAGATTTTCCTCGAGCCGGAAGGGCTCGACGACGATACGATTTATCCGAATGGGATTTCGACTTCGCTGCCCGAGGATGTGCAGCTCGATATATTGAAAACCATTCCGGGGCTTGAGCGCGCCACCATGCTGCAGCCCGGCTATGCCATTGAATATGATCATGTCGATCCGCGCGAGCTGCACCAGACGCTGGAGACGAAGCGCATCAGTGGCCTCTTTCTCGCCGGGCAGATCAACGGCACGACCGGTTATGAAGAGGCCGCCGGGCAAGGTCTGCTCGCCGGCCTCAATGCGGCACGGCGGGCGGCAGGCAGCGAGCAGATCGTGCTCAGCCGCACAGAGGCCTATATCGGCGTGATGGTGGACGATTTGACCAGCCGCGGCATCAGCGAACCTTATCGCATGTTCACCTCGCGGGCCGAGTTCCGGCTGTCGCTGCGCGCCGACAACGCCGATGAACGGCTGACGCCCTTGGCTGCGAAATTGGGCATCGCCTCGACGCAGCGGATGCGGCGCTACGAGGCTGTCATGCAGCGCCTCGACGAAGCGCGTCAGCTGGCGAAGTCGCTCACCCTGACCCCCAATGAAGCGGCGCGGCATGGGCTGGAGATCAACCGGGATGGCGTGCGCCGGTCCGGCTATGAATTGCTGTCCTACCCCGACGTCGATGTGGCCTGGCTGGCCGGTATCGATTCGCGGTTTGCGGAGATCGACGGCAAAACGGCGGAACGCCTCGGAACGGAAGCGAAATATTCGGTCTATCTCGATCGCCAGAAGACCGATGTGGCGCAGATCCGGCATGAGGAGAGCCGGCTGATTCCGGAGACGGTCGATTTCGCCGGGGTGCCGGGCCTGTCCAACGAGTTGAAGCAGAAGATGCAGGCGCGGCGGCCGCGCTCCATCGCCGATGCCCAGCGCATGGAAGGCATGACGCCGGCGGCGCTGGCGATCATAGTCGCGCATGTTCGTCACGCTGAGAGCACCCAGCGCCCACAAAGGGATGTTGCGTGAGTTCATTTTCCCTGGAGAGCCTGCAGGACGCGGCAGGCCCGGTTTCACGTGAAACATTCGATCGGCTGGTGGCGTTCGAGCAGATGTTCCAGAAATGGAATCGCAGCATCAATCTCGTTGCGCAATCGACGGCTGGCGATGTCTGGCAGCGCCATATCCTGGACAGCGCGCAGTTGGCGCGAATCGAGCCTCGGGCGACGCGCTGGGTCGATCTCGGGTCTGGCGGCGGATTTCCTGGCCTTGTCATGGCTTTCCTGCTTGCCGAACGTGACGGCGCCAGCATCGATCTGGTTGAAAGCAATCGCAAAAAAGCATCCTTCCTGCAGGCCGTCGTCGGGCAGTTCAGCCTGCCGGCGCGGGTCGTGGCGCGCCGCATCGATGACAGTCATGCGCTTGTTTCGACACCGCAAATCGTCACGGCGCGGGCGCTGGCATCGCTTTCGACCTTGCTGGACCTGTCGGCGCCATGGCTGATTTCAGGCGCGCGCGGCCTGTTTCACAAAGGCCGGGATTACCGCGCCGAAGTGGAAGAAAGCGTTCACCGATGGTCCTTCGATCTGGTAGAACATCCAAGTGTGACCGACGCCAGCGGCGTCATCCTCGAATTGTCGAACTTGCGACCTGTCTGATCTGCTCCAGGCGACCCGAAGCGACCCAAAATGAATTTCTGGCATAGACCCATGATGAAGAATGGCCCCCGCATCATCACCGTAGCCAACCAGAAGGGCGGCGTCGGCAAGACCACCACCGCCATCAACCTGGCGACCGCGCTGGCCGCCATCGGCGAAAAGGTGCTGATCGTCGATCTCGATCCGCAAGGCAATGCCAGCACCGGCCTCGGCATCGACCGCAAGGATCGGACGGTCTCATCCTATGACGTGCTGACGGGTGAGCTGGATCTGGAAGCCGCGGCCATTCCGACGGCGGTGCCTGGCCTGTCGATCGTGCCGTCGACGCTCGACCTGCTCGGCATCGAAATGGAAATCGCCTCGGCGCCGGACCGGGTGCTCAAGCTGCGCAATGCGCTGCGCGCCGCGACCGAGCGCGGGGCACCGTTCGGTTATGTGTTGATCGATTGTCCGCCGTCCCTCAACCTTTTGACGCTCAATTCAATGGCGGCGGCCGATTCCGTTCTTGTGCCGCTGCAATGTGAATTCTTTGCGCTGGAAGGGCTCAGCCAATTGCTGGAAACCGTCGAGCAGGTGCGCCGCTCGATCAATCCGGACCTTATTATCCAAGGCATCGTGCTGACCATGTATGACGGCCGCAACAATCTCGCCAACCAGGTGGTGCAGGATGTGCGCGCCCATATGGGCGACAAGGTCTACGAGACCATCATTCCGCGCAATGTGCGAGTGTCCGAGGCGCCGTCCTACGGCAAGCCGGCGATCCTGTACGACCTGAAATGCTCGGGCAGCCAGGCCTATCTGCAACTGGCATCGGAAGTAATCCGCCGCGAGCGTAAATTGCGCGCCGCTTGATTAGATCGGATGCATAGTTAAGAGCCGATTCGATACCGAAACGATCTGGAATAGCCAACTGGAATAAAGATGAGCGAAGACCTTTCGAGAAAGAGACTGGGCCGAGGGCTGGCAGCACTGATCGGCGAGATCGACCGTCCGGCAGCGCCGGAAAAGCCTGGTATGAGCGCCGACGGCAAGGTGCCGATCGAGTTCCTGACCCCCAATCCGAAAAATCCACGCCGGCATTTCGGCGACGCCGAGCTGACGGACCTTGCCCAGTCGATCCGCGAACATGGCGTGGTCCAGCCCGTGGTGGCGCGGCCTTCGCCGATGCAGGCCGGGCGCTACGAGATTATCGCCGGCGAGCGGCGTTGGCGCGCGGCACAGCGCGCCGGTCTGTCCGAGATCCCGGTCATCATCCGCGAGGTCAACGACCGCACCGCGCTCGAACTGGCGATCATCGAGAACGTGCAGCGCACCGACCTCAATGCGGTCGAGGAAGCGCTTGGTTATCAGCAGCTGATCGACGAGCACGGCTACACCCAGGCCGATCTCGGCCAGGTGATCGGCAAGAGCCGCAGCCATGTCGCCAACACGCTGCGCCTGCTCAAGCTGCCGGACGTGATCCGCGACATGCTGGTCGACGGCGCCTTGTCGGCAGGGCACGCCCGCACGCTGGTGACGGCGGAAGATCCGGCCGGGCTTGCCAAGCGCATCGTCGAAGAGGGCCTTTCAGTGCGCCAGGCCGAAGCGCTGGCGCAGATGCCAGCTGGCAGCAGCAGCACGAAAGAGGCCAGGCCGGCGCCGAGTCTGGAGCAGAAGGACCCCGACACGCTGGCGTTGGAAAAGCTGTTGACGGATACGATCGGCATGATCGTGTCCGTGGAACACAAGGGCAAGGGTGGCGTGCTGCGCATCGCATATCGGTCGCTGGAGCAGCTTGATGAGCTGTGCAGACGGCTGAAGCGGGAGTAGTAGTTAGCCGACGAATTTTCTTCAAGGCAGAGATTGATTTGGCGCATGTGAAAGGGGCTGGCCGCCGCGCCGGCCCTTTCTTTTGTGGCGTTGGTGATTGGCGAAATCGGCAGGATTGTTCCTGTCTTGCGGCGACTGCGCGTTTGGCGAATGGCTTCCCCCACTCCGTCGCTGCTTCGCAGCGCCACCTCTCCCCCCTCCGGAGGGAGAGGAAAGGGGCCAAGGGCGGCGAACTCGCGCCGTTCCTCTACCCCGTCGATCGGGGGAGAGGTGTCGAGCGTAGCACGACGGAGTGGGGGGGGGCCGTTAACCAGTGTATTATAAAAATAAACCAGCCCCCCCCCCCGA
>NZ_JAMYQF010000071.1:0-27646 GCF_040320745.1 Mesorhizobium sp. M0621
CCGCAGGTCGCCTCGTCGGCCACTTCTACATCCACAATGCCGACGATTCAGGCTTCGTCTGCGAACGCGGCTGACTTCTTCAACAGCCTGCTAGACCTTCGATTACAATCGTTTCGGGCTGGGCGCTCATCTGTCTCCCATTCTTCCGCTTCAAACTCCACGTCGCCGATATTGATGAGGCTTCCTTCATCTAGGAGCGTTATCGGGGTGTCCCGCCCCAACGCAACGCCTTGGCCGACTCGGGCGGCCAATATGGTCTCGGTACATTGGGTACAGGGGTAAGCGGAGCGAACGCGAGAAAAGGCTATGGCTAAGGACGCTAGCACATACAGAGTTTTTTCGGCGATGGAGACTGAACCAGGCCACCTTCGAGAGTCTTAACATGGCCTCACTCCGAAACTTCGACAACGGTAAAGCGGTCAGTCTGCAAAGAAAGGTGTCCCAGGCGGCTTTCGATCGCAAATGCTGCCGTAAGAACGGTGGTGTCGCAATAACGCGCACCGATCAATTGTAGCCCAACTGGGAGCCCCTGGTCATCCAGGCCAGAGGGTAGGGAAGCCGCAGGCTGCTGTGTCAGGTTGAAGGGATAGGTGAAGGGGGTCCAGTCTACCCACCCCTCGAAACTCTCTTCAGGTACGTTTCGCCCGACTGGAAACGGAGCAACAGGCATTGTCGGCGTGACCAGGAGATCGAAGTCTTCGTGGAACTTCGCCATGAGAGCAGAAAGCTCGAACCGAACCGCTTCCGCTTCTTGGAACTCGGCTAGCGTGATCGCCAGGCCGCGTTCGGCACCTTCCAGAAAGCCGGGATCTAAGAGTTGTCGTTGCTTTTTGTCCATTCGCGACACGATACGGGCGGCGCCAGCAAACCAAAATGTGGCAAACGTCTCGACCGGATTTGCGAACCCCGGATTGACTTCGATCACCTCAGCTCCCAGAGCTCGAAGCTGGTCGGTCGCTTTATCGGTAACTTTTTGGATATCGTGCGCCACCTTCACATACCCAAGGTCTCGACTGTAGCCGATGCGCAGACCCCTGAGGTTTTTTGGCGGATCGACCTCGATACCGGGATAAGCTGGTCCCGCATAACCGTCACGAGCGTCCTTTCGTGCGATTACGTTCATCATCAGGATCGCATCCGCAACAGTACGGGTCATCGGCCCCAAGTGAGACAGCGTGGTCATGGCACTGGCTGGCCATTGCGGAACTATGCCGAAGGTCGGCTTGAACCCGAATGTTCCTGTGAAACTCGCTGGTATCCGGATTGACCCCCCACCGTCGCTACCCTGATGAAGAAAACCAAGATTGAGAGCCGCGGCAACTCCGGCGCCGCCCGAGGATCCGCCTGGGGTCAGGTCAGGGTTCCAAGGGTTGCGGGTGATGCCGCAGAGGGGGCTATCTGTAACACCTTTCCAGCCAAACTCTGGAGTAGTTGTCTTTCCAAGGATAACGGCACCGGCCTCGCGAATGCGCGCTGTAACCGGCGCGTCGTCTAGCCAAGGCCCTTCGGCGCTCCCGGACAGTGATCCACGCCTTGTCGGCCAGCCCCGCGTTAACGTGAGATCTTTTATGGTAGCCGGAATACCATCAAGTACTCCAAGCGGTTCCCCCTTAAACCATCGTGCCTCCGAACTCTTGGCAGCAGACTTGGCACCTTGATGGTCGACGAAGCAAAATGCGTTCAGCTGCGGGTTGCTGGCCTCGATACGGCGGAGACAGTCATCGACCACTTCAACGGGCGAGACCTGTCGCGTTTGATATAGCTCCAGGCAATCGCATGCCGTCAGATTCTCAAGACATGCTGGCACGGGTGAATCACTCTTCATTTTACAAGCTCCGCTACATTCTGTTTGTTAGACACACGACGGCACCCATTGCTTGTGGCCTTCTCGATGTTGTTATGCTGCATTGACGTCCCTTCCTATGCACCTTTAAGCAGCCTGCAGTGCGCATCAAATTCGACCTGGGACGCTTGTTCCCCCGGATCAATGGCGAGGGAAAAAAGGTGTTGATATGTGGCTCGGGCTTGCGCGGGGCACCCGCTCGATCGACAACGTTATTTGCGGTGCATGCTTCCCCTTGTGCAGAAGGCCCACGGCGAAAGCCGTCATCAGTCCGAACGAGGCCACCACGATGCCCTCGAGCGCCGGGCCCACGGTCCGTACAGTGTTGAAGCCGACGGAGAGGAAGGTGACGGCAGCGGGAACTTCGCGTCGGTCCACGATATCGCCAACAGAGGCCTGCCAGGCGGGATCGTTGAGCGCAGCACCACTAGCGATTAAGAAGCTGAAGCCGAGGATCATCCACGGACTGACAAAGCCCAGCGCCACGGACGCGGTCAGCATCGCGGACGCAATCACCACAAGGCACCGACCGGCGAACATGACCCGGCGCCGGCTGAAATTGTCGGCGAGAGCCCCCGCGAAGACGGACAAGACAAAGGCGGGCTGGTTCGATGAAGCTGGACCCACGCAACCATCAGATCGGAAGTCGAGATTGTTGCCATCAGCCAGCCCAGTGAGGACAACTGAGAGGCCAACCAGATCGAGCGAAACGTCGGGTTCTTGAGCGGCGCAAACGTCGCTGGCGAAACTACATCCGCATCTGCGCCCGCTGCTCTGCTCATTGCTCCGACCGATTGTGTTCCGCCGAGCTACCACTTGGCGCGACACGATCCAATTACCGGTCGGATACGTCAAATTCAGTCTTTGTATTATGGTCATCTAGCAGCGAGATGGTCCTGGGCGGACAGTCGACCACAACGGTGACGCGATATGCAATCTTCAAGGGGTATCGAGCGACGCTAGTGGTGACTTCATAAACTGCTGGAACGCCCCCGTGTTGATCGGACAGGCAGCGGAGGCGATCACGCCCAGAGCCCTGCGCTAATGTTGATAACTATGACTTCCGATCCATTATTGCATCCGCCGCGTGTTGAAGGGATCAACTCATTGCAGCGCCGCACGACAACCGAGAAGGCCCGCCTGGTCGATTCCGAGATCAGGGTACGAGCGCCTGCCTGAACGGGACCATTTCGTCCGAACCCATTTCAAACACAGGTAGCACGCGCTAAGTCGCTATTCCGAGCGCCCCGGGCGAAGGCGCGATCAGAAATCGCATGATCCAACGGCCGTGTAGCTGATGTTTCAGCCAGCTGAGAAACCGGCAACGGAGCAGCCGGTGTCGTTGCCGATCCGCGCTTTGGCGAGATCGCGCCGGATTTCACTTTTCCATTGCACAATCTGCCCAGCGTGCCATTCGGCGAGGTGCGGCTCAAGACCGGCGTGGTCAACTGTGCTTCACGCGGCATACGCATCGTGTTGGACGGGAAGACTGCTCATTCATTCATGCCATGCCCGAGACTGGCACCTCACCACGATGGCAATCAGCCAGCTGATCCCGACACTCCTTTTGCTTGGGCTGCAAGAGCCGGCGGAATGTCGGGTTTTCTGCATAGAAGTTGACGTTTGCTGAAATTAGCCGAGAAGACTCCACCGGACGGAAAGGTGATGCTCGCCCGCGATCTTGTTGACCAGCGCGTCGGCGGTGGCGCACAGGTCTGCCATGCGCTTGTCTTGCCGGGTGCGCAACATCGCCCAGACCTCCGCATGACCCGGCGCGATGCCGAACACGAGCTTCGCCCATCTCGACCTGGGTGAAGGTCACTATGCCGAAGTCTGCGTGGGAAGCCTGAACCAAAAAGAATGTTTTGATGTCGACCCCTAATACGAACTCGTCATGAGTTGCACGCCAAGCACCAGCGCTGTCACCCCGCCCCAAAGGTGACGCCGAAGTTTGGTCGGCAGCGCCACGGCCAGCCGCGGCGCCCTGGCCGAGCATGATTGCAATGCATCTCGACCGGTTTGGCCACCACGCCTGTTGCCAGTCGAGGATCGGGACGATCGCCATCGCGGCAAGACCAAGATCGTGAGGCTCGACTTGCACGAGTTCATCCGTCGCTCGATCGGGTGAGGGCGGTTGTCAGCAGCATCGTGGCAGCAAGCTACTGCGACGCGGATTTGAGCGAAACCCTACCGACCTTGCCATTAGAATAGCGAAAAGAGGTCGGCGCGCGTACGCGTCTGCGCCTCACCGATCTCCTTGTACCATAGCGGCTGACCCCCGCCCTGAACGCAGTCATGAGAGAGTTCGGATCACATGAGCGCACCTCAGATGTAGGCTCCATATCGCTTCTAGATGACGCTATATGAAAACTGCATTTGACGAAAGCTCCCCCTCCACCGATCATCGCTGACAGAGGCACTTTTGGCCGAAAGCGCTCGAATTCCGGAACGTACACGTGGCCAGCGTTGAAAATTTCAGGGATGTTCAGGGCGAGGCAATCGCTTGGCATCGAGGTCTCGACGGGCTTCCATCTGTGGACGATAAGATCAAGCCGAGCATGGGATGGAGGACTTCGCCTACATGCTCGGGGTGCCGGCCGGGTGCTTACATTACTTGGTAACGGCCCAACCGCTGTTTTGCACAACCCGGCATGTGATTTAAACGACGAAGTCCTAGCCTTACGGCATAGGCTATTGGGGTGAACTTGGACGAGACGTCGCTGGCTTTCCGAGGTCGGAAGTTAGGCCGTTTCGGAAAAGAAGACATCTCGGCCGGTCTCAGTCAAGACCACTAGAAAAGGGGAACTAAAATGAGCTTTTGGATAAATCGTAGACGTTTCATGCAAGCGACGTCGTCGGCTATCGCAGTCGGCGCACTGTCCTCCGTCGTTCGCGCGGCTTCGGCGCAATCATCGGGTGAGTTGAGGGTGACGGTGGGGGGCGGCGATGTGGGTAAAGCCACCATTGAGGCCTATGCCAAACCATTCGAAGCTGAGACTGGTATTAAGGTGACTCCGATCACCGACGATGCAAACACGGGCCAGATTGAGTTGATGGTGAAATCGAGCAACGTTACGCTTGACGTAGCCTATCTACCGCAAGGGGCTGCCCTTACCTCAGCTGGGAAAGGCCTCCTCGAGAATATCGATTATTCAATTCACAAGAAGGAAGAGCTAGACGGCATCTTTGAATTCGCCAAGCAACCGTTCGGCATCGCCTCGCTCATCTATTCGTTCAACATGGTTTACAATACTGAAGCATTTCCTGCTAGCAAGCCGAGGCCCATGACCTGGGCCGATTTCTGGGACGTCGAAAAGTTTCCAGGCATCCGAACGATGGTGTCAGGGCAGTACGGATCGGAAGGTCCTTGGGAGGAGGCTCTGCTTGCTGATGGCGTACCCGCCGATCAACTTTACCCGATGGACATCGATCGCATCTTTGCCAGTCTGGACAAGATCAAGCCGCATGTCCGCAAGTGGTGGGGCACGGGCTCAGAGATCCAGCAATTGTTGCATGATAAGGCAGTCGATGTCGCACAGTCATATGACGGGCGGGCGCTTCGCCTGATCGACCAGGGTGCACCGGTCGAGATCAATCGGAATCAGGCAAAGCTACAATGGGATTATTGGGTGATCCCCAAGGGGGGGCCTAATGTGCAGAACGCGCAGAAGTGGATTGAATTCGTTACACGCGCTGACCGCCAAGCGGCATTCACACAGCTATTCCCCGAAGGTCCAACCAACCGCAACGCCTTCAAACTTATTCCGGATGAGGTCGCCCGCAAACTGCCTACCCATCCTGAGTACATGAAGAGCAGCGTTTCCATGAATGGACAGTGGTATAATGATATCGGGCCGGATGGCTTGACGAACACCGATAAGCTCATTCAGCGCTGGAACGAATGGGTTCTTCAATAAAACCTGGCTTCATAGGATCTATCTTGGCCGGGCGTAAAGCCAGGTCGCTCGGCCGATTGCGAGGAATCGATCCCACCACAACTTTGCCTCGCTGTTTGGCAAAACTTGCGATTGCGAATAAGTTTCCGTAAAACTGGTTGGGTGCACAGGGCTCTACCCCTTGTGTTCCCGATCGAGTTAGGCGGCAATAGCTATGATTAATAGCAGGTGTCCGTCAGTGGTCGGATCGTGCTGGAGGAGCAAAAGTGAACATGCATGCCCCCCCCCCCATCCAAAACTCAGAGGTCGCGGGGTTGCACGAAAGCCCCGTTCTGCCGCAGATTGAATTCAGCAGCGTCACTAAGACCTATGGGAAGGTCACTGCGGTGAGAGATTTGTCACTGACTGTTAGTCGTGGGGAGTTCCTAACCATTCTCGGTCCGAGCGGTTCGGGCAAAACTACAACCTTGATGCTGCTCGCCGGCTTCGAAGCCCCGACTGCCGGTGATATCTTAATTGCTGGGCGCTCCGTCGCCGCAGTGCCCTCCTATCGGCGCGACCAAGGCATCGTTTTCCAAAGCTATGCGCTGTTTCCGCATCTCACGGTGACACGGAACCTGGAGTTCCCGCTTGAAATGCGTGGCATAAACACTGCTGAAAGAACAACACGCGTCCGCCGCATGCTGGGGCGCGTGCACCTCAGTGATCTTGGCGGCCGTATGCCGTCGCAATTAAGCGGCGGCCAGCAGCAGCGCGTGGCGCTCGCCCGCGCGCTAATCGCAGATCCGCCGTTCCTCTTGCTCGACGAGCCGCTCGGCGCCCTCGATCGTAACCTCCGCGAGCAGATGCAGATTGAGATGAAGAGCCTACACAAAGAGTTTGGCATCACCACGGTCTGCGTTACGCACGACCAGGAGGAAGCGCTCACCCTGTCGGACCGCATCGTTGTTATGCGCGCGGGCCGGATCGAGCAGACCGACAGTCCGGAGGCCCTCTACGACCGGCCCGCAACACGTTTCGTGGCAAAATTCTTGGGTGATGCCAACATCTTCGAAAATCACAACTTCAAGATTGAATCCGATGCAGAGCAGCCGTCCGGCACCGTGGCTATGATCCGGCCCGAACGTATCTGCATTGTCGCTATTGATGCGGGGAAGCGCGGCGATGGAGACTTGCGCCAGTTCGTTACTGGCACCGTCGATGACATGATTTATGCCGGACCATTAAGGAAATACCACGTGCGCGTCGGCAGCAGCGTTTTTATCGTGCGTGAACATGTCGCCGCAGGGCAGCCGATCTTTCGACCCGGCGACGGAGTATGCCTCAACTGGCTGCGGTCCGACATTCGCTTTGTCGCGATGTAGCACACCAGGAGCGTGGACGGGATGAAGACCTTTCAAAAATTGGGCCAGATGCCAATTGGGCTCACCGTACCGGCTCTCGCCCTTCTGCTCGTTATATTTGGAATACCGATCATCCATCTTTTCCTGAACAGCATCAATGCGCCGGCCTTTTCGGCAACCAACTATTATAAGTTTTTTGGCCAACCGGCGAACATCCGTGTGCTCTTCCAGACCATCGAAGTGAGCGTCGTGGCCACCGCCATCTGCCTCATCGTCGGCTATCCCACAGCCTATCTGATCGTAACCGCATCGAGGAGCCTGCGCATAACCCTCATTGCCCTCGTCATCATCCCGTATCTCACTAGCGGGTTGGCCCGAACATATGCGTGGATTGTCATTCTCGGCGATCGCGGCGTGATCAACAATGTGTTGCTCCACATGGGGGTGATCCACAGCCCGCTGCAGCTGATCTACAACACCATGGCCGTGTATATTGGGATGGTGCACATTATGCTGCCGCTGATGATTCTGCCTCTTGTTAGCGCCATGATGGGCATCGACAGATCGCTGATGGCGGCGGCGCGCAGTATGGGAGCGCGGCCGCTCACAGCTTTTTGGCGGGTTTTCTTCCCGCTTAGCTTGCCGGGTATGCGCAGTGGTTCACTGTTGGTCTTCGTATTCTGTCTGGGGTTCTACATAACGCCAGCTGCCCTCGGCGGGTTGCGTGACGCCATGCTGTCTACCTTTATCGCCGGGCAAGTTGCTAGCTCCTTCGACATCCCACGAATCGCCACCTCAGCCTTCATCCTCCTTGCCATCGCCGTTGCCGTGCTTTCCATGCTAGGGCTCGACCTCGCTGGTGCACAAGGGCGCGCGCCGACACCAGCGCGGAAGTCTTGGGTCGTGCGGCTACCCATATTTGGCTTGCTGAAACGCTATTTTAGTGAGTTTCTCCGTCCCTACCGGGCGAAGCTATGGACGACCCAGCTCTACCAGGCAGGAGATAACAGCCGCTTGTCGAATATCGTCGGCGCGCTGTTCGTATTGCTCGTAATGGTCTACCTTCTTTCACCTGGCCTCATCGTCATTATAATGTCGTTCAGTGCCGGAGCTTTTCTGGAATTCCCACCTTCAGGGCTTTCGCTGCAATGGTACCGATCCTTCTTCGGCGATCCGTCTTGGAATGGTGCAGCTTGGACCAGCATCCAGATTGGATTAGCGGTGGCTATCCTTTCAACTATCGTCGGGACGCTCGCGGCCTATGGCCTCAACCGCGCCCATCCGCGGCTGCGAGGCTTACTGACGATGGCGATTTTGACTCCCGTCACTATTCCCGTCATCGTCGTCGGCATCGCGACCTATCTTGGGCTGGTAAATCTCGGACTTATAGGCTCGACAATTGGGATCGTCCTTGCCCAAAGCCTCGGTGCCATTGGCATTGTCGTCGTGATCGTATCGGCGACGCTGGCGAATTTTGATCGAACGTTGGAGCAAGCTGCCAAAAGCATGCGGGCGAGCCCGCTGCAGACTTTTATGAGAGTGACGCTCCCGTTGATTCGGCCTGGAGTTATCGGCGGGGCCGTGTTTGCATTCCTCCACTCGTTTGACGAACTCGTAATAACATCGTTAGTTAGCGGGTATTCGATCCGTACCCTCCCTCTCAAAATGTGGGAGAACATACGCAACCAGATCGATCCCACGATCGCCGCTGTGTCGTCCTTACTAATGCTTGTGCCCGTGCTTTGGCTTATTATCCTCTATCTAACCTGGTGGCGGTCCCGGCCGCGAGATCACCGCTTGCTCCCCGAGCTTGCGACTTGAGCTGCAGGCCTACGGACGGCCTCTGGTAGGTTGCCTCGATTGCCAAGGTGAACTGATCTAAGCCCGCCCGCCGATGAGAGGATACGGCTGGGCAACTTCACCGCAAAGCCTTGATGGTTCTCTCGGCCTTCGCTCGCAGCACATTGGCGAAGGCGTTCTCAATAGGAGTACGCATACGACGAAGGTCGCCTACTGACGCGTACCTTGAGGCGTTTAGTGTCCGCTTAGGTTAAGTGGGCACTTAGCGAATGAAGTATCTGGCTATGGAGCGGCCGTCGACGGTGGAAGCGAGCACGTCCGCGCTCTGCCACTGCCGCCATGTGCGCGCCGTAACGAACCCGCTGCGTGGGAGGGGCGCTTGCGGTTGAGGTAGAGATCGAGAACCGGTCGTCGCGCCCGCGTTGAGCGTCGTTCGGCGGGAGCAGAGCATAGCGGGCTTCTTCAACAAGGAGCCTGACCATGCACCATCCCGTTCTCGATGCACCCGTCAGCCCGCTGCGCCAGCGGCTGATCGACGACGCGGCGTTTCTCAGCGAGACGCAGCGCGTCGCCGAGATCGACAGGCCGAAGCTGGGCGCACTGCCGGATCAGCCTATGTGTTTGCCCGCTTAAAGCGCCGTCCGGTTTGGCGAGAAGCACACTTACGATCGGCTTCGGAGTGCGAGCCCGTGCAGCACCTGCCCGACAGTCGAATGCTTTCACGGGTCACGGCGATCGAGAATGGCAACTATGGCTGCGCCGAGCGCGCTGCGGCCGCGACGCGGATCGGATAGGGTCGCGGTGCGGATCGGATAGGATAGGGTCACCACAGCGGTCGTAAGGTGATCACACCGAGCACAGCCCCGCACGTGGAAAGGGAAGGCCTTTTCCCGAATTGAGTCCTGCTCTCGCTCTTGTGTAGTTTGCGTGCCAGGTTCCGTTCTGCGGACGTGACGTTGCCCCCAAGTTTTATCCAATCCTGAGTTCGCTCCGGCGATGAATGTTGCCCTGTTGGGCGGTTTGAGCGACGGGCACCGGCGCGGAGCTGATCATCGTGCGCAGCGCTGTGTCCCGTCGCGGGGTGAAGGTGTGGGCGAACTCGAAGGGGGTCTGCCATCCGAGCCGCGAATGTGGGCGATTGAAGTTGTAGTCTGCCCGCCAACTGGCCAAGACCGCGCGAGCCTGTGCCAATGAGGTGAACAGCATCTCGTTCAGCAGTTCGTCACGGAGGCGACCGTTGAAGCTCTCGATGAAGCCGTTCTGCATTGGCTTGCCCGGCGCGATATAATGCCAGTCCACGCGGCTTGCATCGGCCCAGGCAAGGATCGCATTGCTGGTCAGTTCGCTGCCATTGTCACTGACCACCATCTTCGGCTTGCCGCGTTCGATCATGAGCCGATCGAGTTCGCGGGCAACCCTCACGCCGGACAGAGACGTATCCGCGACCAACCCCAGGCACTCGCGCGTGCAGTCGTCGACGACGGTCAATATCCGGAAGCGACGGCCATCGGTCAGCTGATCCGACACGAAGTCCAGTGACCAACGGTCGTTGGGTGCAACGGGGACCATCATCGGTGCCCGCGTTCCAATGGCTCGCTTGCGACCGCCACGGCGCCGAACGGCAAGCTTCTCCTCGCGATAGAGCCGGAACAGACGCTTGTGATTGACCACACAACCTTCCCGCCGCAGCAGCACATGCAGGCGGCGATAGCCGAAGCGCCGGCGCTCATGCGCGATCGCCTTCATCCGCTCCCGCAGGTCACCATCGTCGCCACGGCTCGCCTTGTGGCGAACCGTCATCCGGCAGCAGCCGATGGTCTTGCACGCCCGCCGCTCGCTCATCTCGAATGCCGTTCGAAGATGCGCGACGGCCTCTCGCTCGGCAGCGGGCGTCACCATTTTTTTCCGAGAAGATCTCTCAAAGCGGCATTGTCGAGCATGGCGTCCGCCAGGAGTCGCTTCAGACGAGCGTTCTCATCCTCCAGCGTCTTCAGCCGCTTCGCTTCCGACACGTCCATGCCTCCATACTTCGCCTTCCATTTGTAGATGCTGGCGTCGCTGACACCGTGCTTGCGGCACAGATCGGCCACCGAAACTCCGGCCTCGTGCTCCTTCAAAATCCCGATGATCTGCTCTTCACTGAAACGGCTGCGCTTCATTCTCTGGTCCTCGCGTTGGGCCAGAGCGAACTTCAAACCGGATTAAGCCAAAGGGGCAACGTCAGACGCAGATCGCGAGGATCAGCGCCGCCGTCAAAATCACGAGCAACCTCGCTGATCGCTGTGAGCAGCAACCGCTCGGCTGATCACCGACTGTGCGTCATGCCCGTTGAAATAGGATGTGCTTCAGCGCGCTTACTCCTGGTGCGGCGCGCCTTCACGATGAGCATCATGATCTGCTCGCGCAAGTTTGGGGGCAGCCCGCCCAGCCGAAGCCCGCTGAGATTTGCCCCGCGTTCCTTAGACGCGGCTTCGAAGGCGCAGGATCATCGCAGGTGTAGTCTGTTGCAGCGCCCCTGTAGCCATCGAGCGGCAGTCTTAGTTCTACCAAGCTAGGCGGCGCCCCATCTAAAAACGCGATGGCACCGTTCGGAACATTCTATTGGCGTATTGAAGACAGTTCGGCGCATGTTCATAAGTCGGAAACGCCCACCGGCGCCTGGTCGCCCGAGTACTCGCAACAGGGAGCAACAATGAGCGAAGCACCTCATCTGACGTTTAATCTCGACACGCCTGGCGTAAGCACGGGGCACCTTGTTGTGCCCAAAGGCGTGGACTGCGAAGCTCTTTCGCTCTCGGTCTTTAGCTGCAATAGAGGGGAGGGGCCGGGCCTACTTATCACTGGCGGAAACCATGGCAATGAATTGCAGGGGCCAATTCTTGCTCGGCGACTTGTTCAATGGCTTCCCGAAGCGCAGGGGTGCGGAAGGATTATTATCGTACCAGAGATCAATCCACTTGCCGTGCAAGCTTGGACCCGCAACACGCCAATTGACGGAAAGAATCTCAACCGAGTGTTTCCCGGTCGGTCGGATGGCTCGGTAAGCGAACGGATCGCAGATGCGATTTCGCGTCGATTGCTGCCTATGGTGGACTACGTACTCGATGTGCACAGTTTTGGACCGACCTGGGATTGTGCACCGTCGATCATCACACACCCTATTGCTGATGTCGATCAAATGGCGAAGACGGTTCGCATTTCAGAGGCATTCAAATTACCGGTGACGTTGCTCTGGGAGCACAATGACACGGTTGGAATGTTCGATACTACCGTACATAGCCAAGGGAAGACATTCATTTGCACTGAATTTGGGGGCGGCGCAGTCGGCGCCGAAGCTCTCACGCTCTACGAAGCTGGGCTGCGCAATGGCCTCATTGCGCTAGGGCTGGTCGGGGGCGAAGCCGAGTATCCAACGTTCCGTCAGCAGAAGTTCGGCCAAACCCTAGAAACAACTTCCTCCGACCAGTTGAAATCGCCATCACCGGGCATCTTCGAACCGCGGTGCTCGGTGATGGATGAAGTGAAGGAGGGCGATGTGATAGGCGTCCTACATCCGATGGACTCGCTGTCCACTGATTCCACAGATATCCGCGCGCAATCAAAATCTATCGTTTTTGCCATCCGATCGGCAATGTATGTCCAAGGCAACGACGAAGTGGCAATACTCGCACGACCCCTAGTGCACTGAGGGTCTGATGTTCGTCGTCAACCGCCCGGGGGACCGCTGTGGCGTTCCACCTGATTGCAGGTCTTTGGGCATTACGATTACCCAATCGTTCGTCGTCACTGAGGATGGTTACAAATCACTCACAAAAAGGCCCTGCGAGTTGATTGTTGAGAACTGACAACTGCGCCACGCGATACTGGAGGACGTCTCCGACGCGCTTTTCCGAAACGTATTTTGAAGCGCGCCAGAAGTTCCTCGAGCTCGCCAAGTCTGTGAAGTCATATAAATCGCCGGCCCGGGGACCGGGTGCCGAGGGATTGTTCACCAAAGTCGCTTGGTTCGGCAATCCAGATGCGCCTCATGTGGGCGTATTGGTCTCGGCCGCACACGGCGTAGAGGGTTTCCGCGAGCAGCAACGGCGTTGCAGTCCTGGAGGTCGCAGAGCGTCGCGCTGACCACATTAACAGGACCCCGGCAGGAGTGGGGCGCCCGGCAGGGCTCGCGCGGATCTTCGATGTTTGAAAGTGATCGAGCAGCGCCCTCAGGCGTGGCCTCTCAAAGCCTTGGAAGGCAAAAGTCATCAACACAGGTGGTCCGATTCGGGGGAGACCCACGGAACCCCAAGTAGCCTTGTCCCAAGGAGCGGGGCATCGCCGGGGACAGAGGGTTGTCGGGTAGGATGCGCAGCGGTGGCCAATGGGGTCAGCGCATTACGGCCGACTCGCGCCGTGCTTGACGCATGCTCGCAATGCTCCAATTATCGCCTCGCTTGTTGTCATCTCGTCGCGAGAAGACAACAATCTGCAAACTGAATTGGACTGCGGCGGCCGCTGGCTGTCTATTCCTGATCAAAGACTTCGATTTGATTACAGCCTACAGGGCACTCCGAATGAACGAATGTATTTTCGCGGCAGTTAGCGTAACGATTGCAACATTTTGCGCCTTGGCTGAATCGGGCAACCCTATGCGAAGCGTTGCTCTCTTGGGCCACATGGCATGTGACGCGACGAAACTCCCGGTGGTTTTCTTCGATCGTCCGCTGTCACGCTGAGATGAGCGCGCGCTGGCCCACGCGGATCCATACGAACGGTATTAGCGATCTGCCTGAACGACTCCAGGACATCATCCGACGCCGTGACGCGGTGCTCGGTCCTGGCTACCAATTTTCCGAGACGATTCCGGTGGAGTTTGTCTCGAGTTTTGGTGCCCACCTGATAGACAGCGACGGCAATGACTATCTCGACGCTTTCAACAACGTGCAGGGCGTCGGCCATGCGCACAGGCATGTAGCGGACGCCGTCTCTCGCCAGATTGCAACGATCAACACCGATACACGCTACCCCCAGGAAGCGCTGGTCGCCTATGTTGAGCGGCTACTTGCAACTTTCCCAGCTGAGCTGTCGAAGCTAAGCTTGCCCTGCACTGGATCTGAAGCGAATGACCTAGCAATTCGGGTCGCGAGGTTCCATACGGGCGGCGAGGGTATCATAGTTACGCGTTGGGCGTTTCACGGTCGCACGCGCGAGGTCGCCAGTTTTTCCCCGATGCTAGGGGCAGGATCCCCGCTCGGACCAAATGTCCGACTCATTTCCGCTCCTGACCCCAGGCTCTGCGGACCGCAGCAATCCCTTGAGAATTATATGCGGGATCAAGTGCGCACCGCAATTATTGATCTGGAACGGCACGGATACCGGCTAGCAGCCTTGATTGCTGATTCCGCTTTCACCTCCGACGGCATTTTTACTCATCCTGTGGGCTTCATGAAGGCAATGGTCGACGAGGTCCATGCCGCGGGTGGCCTCCACATTGCTGACGAGGTTCAATCGGGGTTCGCTCAGCTCGGGGATTCGATGTGGGGGTTCAGTCGGCACGGCGTGGTTCCTGATATCGTCACAATGGGCAAAGCGATTGGGAACGGTTTTCCCATCTCTGGCGTTGCCTTCCGCCCGGAGGTCTCTGATGAATTCGGACAGAAAGTGAGCTACTTCAACACACTGGGCGGCCGATCGCTCTCTATAGCTGCGGCGTCAGCAGTGCTCGATGTGTTGGAGCAGGAGAATGTGCGCGAACGCGTTGCCGTGAACGGAGCAGCCTTGCTGGCAGGGCTTGAAACGCTGACACGGGATTCTCCTTATGTTGCGGAGATCCGAGGCAGCGGGCTGTACCTTGGTGTGGAGATCGTCAACGACAGAGAGACCCTCCAGCCTGATCCCATTCGTTGCGAAGGCATCATCAAGGACCTTCGCGATCGTCGCGTTCTGATCAGCCGTACCGGCTCCGCAGGTAACGTGTTGAAAGTTCGTCCTCCCGTCGCTTTCACCGCTGGCGACGTGAGCCGCTTCCTCGAGACTTTTGCCCTCGTGGCCAAACAATGGCTTTAGAAGAATCTAACAACATGAATAAATCACCCGGGACTATATTACAACGGCTCTTGGAGGAGAGCAACCTCCTTGCATCAACTCAGCCTATCGACCCTTTGCTGTTGCAAAGCATACTTGAGACTCACTATGGGCTCAATGGAAGCTTGTCACGATTGGGCAGCGAAAAGGGACATACGTTCAGGCTAAAAGCCCAACCGAATGAATACCTTGTAAAGGTGTCACCGTCCGACGAACCTGTACCAATTACGGCGTTGCAGATTGGTGCGATGCGCTATCTCGATGATGCCGCTCACGCCTTGCCCGTCCAGCGGATCAAGCCCACCTTTGACCGAAGGGATAGCGTCCCAATCGACATGGGGGATGGAGCTTGTCGAATACTCAGCGTCTTCTGCTTTGTCGAAGGCCTGTTGTGGGAGCAAATGGAAGCCACCGTCGAGCAGTTGGCCAAGGCGGGAGGCATGCTCGGGCGCCTAAACGTCGCGCTGCGATCATTTGAGCATCCGGCTGCCATGCGCAGCTTAGTTTACGACATCAGGCACTTTCTCCATTGGGGGGGGCTTATTGAGTACGTGCCAGACCCGGAGCACCGGCTGCTGGCTCGGCGGGTCTTCAGGCTGTTTGAAGAAGTCATCCAGCCGAGCCTGTCTAGCCTTGAAATGCAACTCATCCATGGTGACTACGCTCCCAACAATGTCGTCGTGGATCCGCATATGGATGTCTTCGTTACGGCCATCCTAGACTTTGGTGACACTGTCCATAGCGCAGTGATCTTTGACCCTGCTAATACGGTCGCGCACCTCATCGGCCGCTCTCAGGATCGCCCCTGGGAGGATGCCTTTGCCTTTATCGCCGGGTACGAGCAAAGCCGACCGATAAGCCAGTCAGAGCTCCCACTTTTGCCAGTTGCGGCTCTCGCGCGGCTTACCATGCTCGCTTTGATCAGGTACTGGAAGGCTGAGCGCGCACCTGACCAGAGCGAGGAGCTACTCGCTAGTGCCGCGCATTACTGGGCGAACCTAGAGCGGGCCATGGGCGTACCACTCGACGACGTGATCGCGCGATTCCGCTACGGCGCCGGTGATCCTGGTGATCGGGCTCAGCGATAGGCAGCAGTTGGCGCTCGAGGAAACCCTCGTGGCTTATCGAGTGGCCGCCCGAAGACCGAACTTGCGGGAGAATTCTCATGGTACCAAGCTAAATCCGCCGGCCGTTCGCGCATGGAGCCTAAACACACGTTTTGACGGCTCACAAACGTGGCCATCGACTACCCAATGTAGCACCGGGCGTTTTTCTTTCCTCAACTTAACCGACTATAACCGAGATAAGGAGTTATCCACTATGACTACGGTCGAATCGATTCCCTTCACCGGCGCCCCCTTTCCGAAATCAGAATACGAGCGACGGCAGAAGAACGTGCTTGAAACCGTTGCCCAAGCCGAGCTCGATGCACTTGTAGTCACTGCCCATGGTCATCTCCAGTATCTCGGTGGATACGATGGAATGGGGGCATATTTCATGCCGTTTCCGTTGATTCTCGTGCCGGGAAGGGCTCCAATTTATGTAGTCCGGGAATACGAGTTCACTGGCGTTCGTGCGGAGAGCTGCATCGATGAGTTGGTCGGTTATACAGAGCAGCCAGATTTTGCCAAAGTGTCTGCCGACGTGTTACGCCGGTTAGGATTGGCAGGCAAGAAGGTAGGTTTCGAGCTGGGCTGCTGGGGCCTCGCTCCGGCAGATGTATATGCGCTTCAGACGCTTCTTCCCGAAATGAAAATTGCGGATGCCTCTCGTCTAGTTGCATCGGTTATGGCCGTGAAGAACGAGTTGGAGATCAAAGCAATGCGTGATGCGATGGCCGTGACCGACATGGCCGTGCGTGCATTTCAGCAGAATCTGAGGGGCGGCATCTCCGAAGCTGAAATGGCGGTGGCCATCCAGAGTGAGGTAACCAAATCCGGTGGCGAGGACGTCAGGCTCGTCTCAGTCGGGTTTGGCGAGCGGACGAAACTACCCCACACGAAGCTGACACGCCATCCAATGGGTAACAACGAACCTGCGATGATTGAAGTCGGCGGCGTGAAGCAGGGATATGTCGGGGCTCTGGTCCGCGGCGCCGTGCTTGGCAGGCATCCTGAGACCGAAACATTGCATGCCTTGGCGGAGGAGGCACTTGAAGTCGCCATCGCAGCGATCAAGCCAGGTGTAACGGCGGGAGAGGTGGACGCGGCGGCCCGCCGGGTGATCGAGCGATCTGTGAGACCCAAAGCCCTTAATCATCGGGTCGGATACCAAACCGGTTCCCCATGGGGCGAACGCGGCAACATAAGCCTGGAGCCCGGCGCAACGGACGTCCTTCAGGCCAATATGACCGTCCATATGCCCATCATTCTCCTCGGGGAAGGCCGTTACTTGTTTGGCTGCAGCGAGACTGTCTTGGTGACGGAGCGCGGAGCGGAGATACTCAGCGGTACACCCCACACACTCCATCGCGTGTGACGCGTTGGCAGCGACTGTAATCGTCTTTTCACTCTTTTCATCGTTTCGCCCATGGTTCCGCGTATAAGAACCGGATAGGCGAGCGAAGCAAAAGTATCGTAATGCAACGATTAGAGAGGCGAGGGCGCCGTTAGGCACTAGCCATCTCAAAACGCGATGGCACCGCCCGGAAGATTATATTGGCGGACGCAATGCTAAGTGGCACATACTTGGTAGGTAACGGACCCAATTGCATCCGCCCGTCAATACCGTCCGGCAGAAATCGAGCGAACTGAAGTGCAGATCAAAGGTGTGCTCCTCGCGCCAGGAAACGGCGCCTTTTTCTACGACGATCAGGCAGCCATAAGAGCGGGTGCCTCGCAGGACGGTTTTGTCTATGTGGGCGAACCCGTGACGCCCGATTTCCAATCCATTCGCGTTCCTGCAACTTCGCTAAGTATCGGGCTTGTCCTTGTCGACGAAACCGTCGTCTGGGGCGATATGATGAGCGTTCAGTATTCTGGTGCCGGTGGGCGCGATGCATTGTTTGAAACTGCTCAAATCGCGGATATAACGTCGCAGGTTGTGGTGCCCCGGCTCATCGATGTCGATGTGTCCCGGTACCTTAATGCCTGCGCGAAGGTTTTCGAGCCCATCGGACAAAAGCGGTTACCTCTGGCGATTGAGTACGGGGTAAGTCAAGCGCTCCTACGCGCAGCAGCCCACCTTCAACGTACGACGATGGCAGAGATAATATGCAGAGAATTTGATCTACCGCTGCCAACGCGCAGGGTCCCGATCTACTGCCAGAGCGGTGATGCTCGGGAAACTAACGTTGACAAGATGATTTTGAAAGCCGTGGATGTGCTTCCCCACGGTCTGATCAATTCACGGCAAAAATTCGGCGTCGACGGCCAGACCTTCATGGACTTCGTGAAATGGGTTGCAACGCGTACGCGCCAAATCGGCCGCCCAGGGTATCATCCGGTGTTGCATTTCGATGTGTATGGCTGGATCGGCCAGGAAATCGGCCTGGACCCGCAAAGCATCGCCGACTTTATCTGCAAAGTTGCAGATACTGTGCCGGATTTCACGCTCAACATCGAGTCCCCGGCGGATTTTGGTTCGACGCAAGCCCAAATTGAGAACTACGCTAAGATCGTGTCGATTTTGGATGACCGGGGTTCCAGCGGGCGCATTGTCGTGGATGAGAGATGCAATACGCTTGAAGATATTCGGCTGTTCGCCGAAGCGAAGGCCACCCATCTCGTCCAGATCAAGACGCCCGATGTCGGCTCAATTGCCGACACAGCGCGGGCCGTTCTTCTCTGCAAGGAAAACAAGGTCGGAGCATATGTCGGGGGAAGCTGTACCGAGACAGATCTCTCTGCCCAAGCTTCTGTCCACGTATCGGTGGCAACCCAGGCCGACATGATGCTTGCAAAGCCCGGAATGGGTGTCGACGAGGCATTCTCCATCGTTGGGAATGAACAAAGCCGGTTGCTTGCGATGCTGAACCGTCGTCGAGCTCAAACCGAAAACGTTGTATGAAAAGCGGTGTCGCATGCAGAACTCTCTTGAGGGGATCACTGTCGTGGCCGTGGAGCAGGCCGTGGCCGCGCCTTACGCATCTTCCCGTCTTGCCGACGCCGGCGCCCGGGTGATCAAGGTCGAAAGGCCTGAAGGAGACTTTGCCCGCAATTACGACAAATTGGTGCGGGGACAGAGCGCTTACTTTGTCTGGCTCAACCGGGGCAAGGAGTCGGTTTGTCTGGACCTGAGGCTGGAGATGGATCGCGAGGTCCTCGACGCGCTCATCGCCAATGCTGACGTTTTTATCCAGAATCTGAAGCCTGGCAGCAGCGAAAAACTGGGTTTCGGGTCTGCTGATCTCCGTCGGCGTTTTCCACGGCTGATCACCTGCGACATCTCTGGTTTCGGGGAGAAAGGGCCGTATTCCCATTTGAAGGCTTATGATCTCATCGTCCAGGCTGAAACAGGTCTATGCGCTATCACGGGCAACCAACATGGGCCTGCGCGTGTAGGGGTCTCGGTTTGCGATATCTCGGCGGGCATGACAGCGCACAGCGCCATTCTTCAAGCCCTGTATCACCGCGAGGTCACCGGAGAAGGAACCGGCATCCAGGTGTCACTGTTCGATGCCGTCGCCGACTGGATGAATGTTCCGGTTCTGCAAAACGACTACAGTGACTATCACACGGTACGCGCCGGCGTGAAACATCCGTCGCTGGCGCCGTATGGCGCTTATCGTTGCGCCGACGGCAAAGACGTCATCTTTTCGGTTCAGAATGACCGCGAATGGGTGAATTTCTGCGAGAAGTTCCTGAAGCAACCGGCGCTCACACGCGCACTTGGTTTTGCTGACAATATGGAGCGTCTCGGTCACCGTGCGCAACTTGACGAGATCATTGAACGGCGGTTTTCCGAACTGTCATGCCACCAAGCAATGCAAGAGCTCGAGGCGGCCGGCTTGGCATATGGTCGACTGAACGAAGTGGCGGATGTTTCAAAGCACCCACACATTCGAAGGGTCGAGGTTGGAACACCCGAAGGTACTGTCGAGACGATAGCGCCGGCGGCGATTTTCAATTCTGAGCACCCCTCGCTGCGACCAGTTCCGGCTCTTGGCGCTCATACCGAGGCTGCCCGCGAGGAGGTTTTGGGGCTTTTGCGCGAAAGAGCCGCGTCAGCGTGAGCGCGCGTCTGAGTAAGTTAAGTCTGCTCGTGGTTTACGAAGAGCCTGTTTACCTTGGGTCATCTCAGCGCATCGGACATCCAGCAAGCCCACTGCCGCCACTCTCCTAGGATCGATCGCAGAGGCGACTCCATGATCAAGTACACCTTTACGGCCGGTGAAAGCGCGATGCCTGTACCACGCTGGAGATCGCTGCTCTTCGTACCCTCTCACGTTCCGCGGTTTGTGAAGACGGCCCATGAGCGGGGTGCAGATGGCGTCATACTCGACCTCGAGGACTCCGTTCCCCAAGATCAGAAGGCCGAGGCACGGCGGCAGCTTCGTGAATGCGTGGCAAATGTGGGCCGGAAAGGCGCATCTGTTTTGGTCCGCGTCAATCATGGTTTGCGCACTTTGGCGGCGGATCTCGATGCAGCAGTGATAGCGGGTGTTGACGCGCTTGTTCTTCCGAAGACGGATTCGGCAGAGTGGGTTTTGGAGATCGCGAATGCGGTTTCAGAACTTGAACGGGAAAGAAATCTTCCGCTGGGGTGCATCCGGTTCCTTGCCCAAATCGAGACCCCGGGCGCCCTGCAAAGGCTCGCGGCCATTGCGTCGGCGCATCCCAGGATGGTAGCAATGGCGCTCGGTCCCGAAGACTTCAGTGCCGCTGTTGGCGGTTCCCCGGAGTTCGACCTTCTGTTGACGCCGAACATTTCTGTTCTGTTTGCCGCCCGTGCGGCCGGCTTGCTCCCGTTGGGTTTCATAGGAAGCATCGGCGAGTTCTCGGACACGCATAAACTTCGTGAAGCAGCGGTGCGTGCGCGGCGGCTTGGCTTTGCCGGTGCTTTGGCGATCCACCCGACCCAAGTGGCCATATTCAATGAGGCTTTCTCGCCAAGCGCCCAGGAACTCGAGTGGGCCCATAAAGTCGTCGCGGCGGAAAATGACGCCGCCACGCGTGGACTGTCCGCATTCTCGTTGAATGGCAAGATGGTCGATCCGCCGGTGGTGCGGCGCGCCTACCAGATCCTGGCTCTCTCCAGGAGTAACTGAGCCTATAATCAGCGGCTGGACAGGCTGTTTTTTGTATTGCGACAGTTTTGTGGCTTGCCTGCCATCTCGTTTCGAGATAGATATGCCAGCACTGGGGAACATGCCCCGGTTGGATTTGTTCATCGTGGACATCAGGCAGTTAAGATACTTTGTCGGCGTCGTCGAAGCCGGCAGTTTCACGAAGGCATCTGCATCCCTCAACGTTGCTCAAAGCGCTCTAAGCCTGCATGTGCGTCAACTGGAGGAAGGATTCGGCACGCAGCTACTGGTTCGCGATCGGACCGGTGTGAGCGTCACGGCGTCGGGAGACAAGCTGCTTGAGCGCGCGCGCGTCATCCTGAAGGAAATTCAGCTCACTGAGGCTGAACTGACAAGCTCGGTGGCTGCTCCTTCCGGAGAGGTGACAATTGGCATTCCGTCCGGAGCTGCTCGCGTCCTTAGCGGTCCCCTGCTTGAGGCGGTGAGAAGCGAATTGCCGAGGATCTCGCTCAAGATGATTGAGGGAATGACGGGGCCACTGGAGGAGTGGATGGCTGCTGGCCGTTTCAATCTGGCTGTCCTGTACCGCACTGCCGAGAGCGTGGTGCCAATGACAGTGCTGGCCCGCGAAGAGTTTTGCCTGGTGGTGCCTCCGGGTCAACCGCCTTTCGAAGATTCGATAGCGCTCGCTGACCTGCACGCGTTTCCGCTGGCGGTTCCCATGCGCAACAATAATGTCAGGCGCTCGGTGGCTGATGTCGTAGCCCAACACGGTTGCGTTTTAGACGTCAGATTCGAAGTCGATTCCCTTTCTACGATCATCAATATGGTCATGGAAGGAAAGGCGTATTCAATCCTTACCCCGTCCGCCATTCAGAAAGAGGCGTCTCAAGGCCAAGTCCGGACGGTTAAGATCATTGATCCGGTGATCACCCGTTCCGTTGTGCTTGCCGTCAACCCGAAGGACGAGCGCTCTCCGGCCGTCTCCGCGGTCCGCAAGCTGATCCCCAAGGTCGTAAAGACTTTGATCGAGGGCAAGCACTGGTCAGCCACGGTTCCGGACCGGGTCTAGAAAATCCAAAGCCATTCTTTCTGCGCTCTCGCTCTTCGCGACTGCGTATGCAGTATCGATCTGGATTTGAGATGGCTTTGGGCGACATTCGATATTTGACCGCATGCGACTATCGCGATGAAATCGCAGGGCAGTGAGACACGGTCGGATATCGGCCGTTCTCGAACCTGGCAAATTCACAAAAGCGGAGCATGCGATGTCCAACGCCACGACCTATCAGCTTTTCATCAACGGTAGTTGGCGAGGCGGTAGTGGAACCCTGACCGTGACCAACCCGGCGACAGAGACGGTATTTGGCTCGGTGGCAGCGGCGTCGGCTTTGGATTTGGATGAGACCCTTGCTTCTGCAGAGGCAAGCCGCCGGGCCTGGTCTTCGCGACCGCCGAAGGACCGCGGCGAAATCCTTATCGCGGCCGCCAGGATCCTGGCGACGAAGGTGGGAGACGCAGCCAAGGATCTGTCGAGAGAACAGGGCAAGACAATTGCCGAAGCAATAGGCGAATACGCGCGCGCTGTTGAAACGCTGGAGTGGTACGGCATACACGCCGAAGAGCTGTCGGGTCCAATTCCGCATGGCCGGAATCGAATGATCGTCCCCGAGCCGCTCGGTGTGGTCGCCGCCTTCACACCGTGGAACTATCCCGCAGTGCTTATCGCCCGCAAGCTTGCCCCCGCATTGGCGGCAGGCTGTCCCGTGATCCTCAAAGGGGCTGAAGAGACGCCGAGTGCGGCGATCCACATTGTCGAAGCTCTGCGCCAGGCGGGTATCCCGGATGGCGTGGTCAACCTTGTCTTCGGCGTGCCGGCGCAGATTTCTGAACACCTGCTCAGATCACGAATTGTGAAAGTTTTGACCTTTACGGGCTCCACCGCCGTTGGAAAACACTTGGCCAAGCTTGCCGCAAACAACCTGCAGCGATGTGTCCTTGAACTCGGTGGGCACTCCCCGGTCGTTGTCTGCGAAGACGCGGATCTGGCAACGGCCGTTCCGGCAATTTCGGAATACAAGTTCGAGTGTGCTGGCCAGAGTTGTAATGCGCCCAGCAGGATCCTTGTCGCGCGGCCACTCTATGAGGAGTTTCTATCGCGGATGAGCGACGTCGCTCGCAAAATCAAGATTGGCCCCCCCGACGACCCGACGACCGAGATGGGACCGATGGCTAACGCACGGCGAATCGAGGCCATGCAGCGTCTGGTGGAGGACGCGGTGGAACGCGGCGCCCGCATAGAAATCGGTGGCACCCGCCTGGATCAGCCTGGCTTTTACTGGCCGCCAACCATCCTGACAAATGTACCGAAGGATGCGAAAGTGCTTCATGACGAGCCGTTCGGGCCGATCCTGACCGTGGCGCCGTTCGACACGATCGAGGAGGCGATCGAAGAAGCCAATGCCACGGAATATGGCCTGGCCGCCTATTTCTTTACTGGCGCCGCCGATGCGAAACGGGCGCTGATCGGCGGTGTTTCGGCTGGCGCTGTCAGTGTAAATTACCTGAAAGGGGTTTCCGCCGATGCGCCCTATGGAGGCGTCAAACAGAGCGGTTATGGGTATGAAGGTGGCGAGCACGGCCTGCGCAGCTTCCAGAGCCTGAAACTGGTCAACGGGCTCGGGTCATTCGGGTAAGAGTTGGTGAACAAAAGAACACGCACCATTGCCGCTGAAGACATCGCAAGGAGCGTCGCTGACGCCCTTCAGTACATCTCGTATTACCATCCTCCAGACTATATCCGCTACCTTTCGGAGGCATACGAGCGCGAACAGAGCCCTTCGGCACAGAACGCCATCGGGCAAATCTTGTTGAATTCGCGAATGGCGGCATTTGGGCGGCGGCCGATCTGCCAGGACACCGGTCTCGTGGTGGTTTTCGCCAAGGTCGGAATGGGCGTTCACATTGAGTCTGCGGAAAGTTTCGCTGACCTCGTGAATGAAGGCGTGCGGCGGGCATATCTCGACCCCGACAATCCCCTTCGACCATCGATCGTCTCGGATCCGCTTGGCCGACGATTGAACACCCGCGACAATACGCCGGCAGTCGTCCATGTCGAGCTTGTGCAAGGCGATAAGATTGACATCACCATCGCCGCAAAAGGCGGCGGGTCGGAAAACAAGGCTCGTTTCACCACCCTTAACCCCAGCGCGTCCGTTGCCGACTGGGTGGTCGACACCGTTTCGACGCTTGGTAGCGGATGGTGCCCGCCCGGACTGATCTCGGTCGGCATTGGTGGTAGCGCCGAAAAGGCGATGCTGCTCGCCAAGGAGGCCATGAACGAGCCTATCGACATGTCGGATCTCATCGCCAAGGGGCCATCAAACGCTGAGGAGGCGCTCCGCATTGAGCTTTATGAACGCATCAATGCTCTCGGGATCGGCGCCCAGGGCCTGGGCGGCGTGACGACAGTCGTTGATGTCAAGGTCGCAACATATCCAACTCATGCGGCGTCCAAGCCCGTGGCACTCATCCCGCAATGTGCAGCCAACCGGCACTTGACGTTCACATTGGACGGGAAAGGACCAGCGCAGCTCCAACCGCCCGACCTTTCCCAATGGCCCCAGATCGGTCCCGAGGACTTGCAAACAACCGGCGTCCGCCGGGTCAAGTTGGATGGGCTGACAAGAGAAGAGACGGCTTCGTGGCGCTGCGGGGAAACTCTTCTTTTATCCGGAAGGATCCTGACGGGTCGTGACGCCGCCCACAAGCGTATGGTCGACCTGATTGATGCCGGGAAGCCACTTCCGGTCGATCTGCAAGGCCGTGTGATCTACTATGTCGGCCCTGTCCTTGCAGTAAGGGAAGAGGTCGTGGGACCGGCCGGCCCAACAACCTCCGGCCGGATGGACGATTTTACGGAAAAATTGCTCGCGGAAACCGGGCTTTTCGCGATGGTCGGTAAGGCGGAGAGAGGGCCAACGGCTATTGCATCGATTGCCAGACACAAGACGCCTTATCTGGTCGCAGTGGGTGGCGCTGCCTACCTAATATCAAAATCGATAAAGGCGGCGCGGCTCGTTGCCTTTGAAGACCTGGGCATGGAAGCCATCTATGAATTCGAGGTGCAGGACATGCCGGTCATCATGGCTGTCGACGTTGAGGGAAACTCGATTCACAATTCCGGGCCGATTGAGTGGCGCAAGCGCATGGCCGCCGATAGCATTGCACGCAGCATCGGCGTTTGAATATTCCCGTTAGGTAATCGTCCCGACCCACTTATTCCGAAAGGGCAGTGCGCAGGCTGTGCGTTTGTTTGGGCAAGCTGTGCGAATGAGCCCATTCGTGCATGCCAGCACCGCTTGCGACGAACAAAACGCTGGGCTGGCACGTCGGCACCATAGATACAATTGGCGCAGACCCAAAACCAGCCTAAACGTAAAAGCTAGACAAGGCCATGAAGTCGAAACTCAACACCGTACGCCTGGATGCTTGGGACCTCAGGATTCTTTCCGAGCTGCAAGCAGACGGTCGGATATCGAAAAGCGAGCTTGCCAAGCGCGTTCATCTGTCGGCGTCGGCTTGCTCGGATCGGCTTCGCATACTCGAAACAGCAGGAGCTATTGAAGGCTATTACGCGCGGCTCAGTGCGTCCCTCATCGGGGGCGTGATTTTCGTGATGGTGGAGGTGGTGCTGGATCGTCACCGCATCGAGGACCAACGACACTTTGAGGCCGCAATTCTAGACTTCCCCGAGATCTTGGACTGCTGGGCTATCGGAGGTCGGGTCGATTATCTGATGCGCGTTGCAGTTCCCTCCTTGGCTGCTTATCAGGAATTCATGGAGAGATTGCTGCAGGTAGGCCTCGGGATCGACCAATATTATAGCCTTGTCGTGACGAAATCGATAAAATCTAATTCGCCGATACCTTTGTCCGCACTAAGAGAGCGGTGAGTTTCGGGCGCCGGTGTTTTCCACGGAGATTGGCCCACGTTCCGTGAATCCGTCGGCTGCGGACGCGTATTGCCGTGGAATGCCAGGTATATCCGGCGGTATGATTACCCCGGCTGACCGAGTGTTCTCACGCCGGGCGATCAACGGGAGAGCGGCAATGAGCCTGACCAAGCAGGGAACCAAACAAGTTCAAGAGAAGGATCAGAGCTTCGTGCTTGATTCGATCCTCCCTCGAAGGCCCGAGAACAATGGCGCCGGCGGGGCTGCTCCGTCTCTCGGTCGGGCTGGAGCATCCCCAGGACACTATCGACGATCTGTCCCAAGCTCTGAATGGCCTTGGCTGAATCTGCCGACGTCTTGGCGCTCAGCCAGGCTGAGTGCCTGCTTCTCAAGCTTACATTCAGGCCGACGGCAAACACCAAGGTAAATCATCTACAGCAGGGCGTTTCCCATGCACATGTATCAGGTCGATGCCTTCACCGACCGACTTTTCGCAGGGAACCCTGCTGCCGTTCTCGTGCTAGACGATTGGCTGCCTGATGAACTGATGTTGGCAATTACTCGAGAGAACAACTTGGCTGAGACGGCCTTTGTTAAAGCCCGCCCTGATGGTGCATGGGACTTGCGTTGGTTTGCCCCTGCGCATGAGGTCGATTTTTGCGGGCACGCCACCCTTGCGACAGCACACGTCCTGTTCAGCAAGGCGAAGGCGGACGCATCCCTTGTCTTTCACACTCGGGTCGGAGAGTTGCGTGTGTCGAGCGAGCCGGGCGGTTACAAGCTTGACATCCCTCGTCTGGCGCCGGAGGTCATCGACACCCTGCCACAGGAGATAGCAGGTATTTTCGCTGAACCGCCTGTCCGCATTTTCCGCAACTTCGAAAACATCTTCGCCGATCTCGGCAGCGCCGATGCAGTGCGCAGTTTCGTTCCCGACCTTGCGGCGATTGCTCGTCTCGGCCCTGTTGGCGTTGTGGTGACAGGACAGGAAGCCGAGGGCGCAAAAGCGCATTTCGTGTCCCGCTACTTCGCCCCTGGCGCAGGTATTCCTGAAGACCCGGTTACGGGGTCAATCCATGCGACGCTTGTGCCTTATTGGGCTGCTCGGTTGGGCCGCGTCAAGCTCATGGCCTATCAGGCGTCGGCCCGCGGCGGATGGCTCGACTGCAAATTGACCGGTGATCGCGTTATTCTGGGTGGGAACGCCGTGACCTTCATGGAGGCCACGATATATCTGCCGGATGCGGCATAACGGCCGACACACATTAGCGGGAAGGCAGCATCGGCACGAAATTCGAGACTTCGATGAGTACCGGCACCTTCGTGACCATCCCGGGCGGTGCCCTCGCAGCACAAAGCAGCTTCGAATTTGCGGCGCTTTGTGCGAATGGTTGGCTCGTCATCGCAGACCGAACGCCAGTGCATCCAGTCAGCTTTCGTTGGCCGGACCAACCCGCCGATCTAGAGCGGTTCGCGTTTTAGCTGAATCAGGATTCCCAAGATTGAGCAAATCAGATTCGATGTTTTGACCGTTGGAGGTCGGGACTGATGGCGAAG
>NZ_JAMYQF010000072.1:0-26985 GCF_040320745.1 Mesorhizobium sp. M0621
AGCAGACCCCCCTTTTTCCAGGCGGCGATCGCCAAATCGCCCCAGCCCGTACTCGATCCCGGTCATTCAAACCTCCTTCAGCGTCCCGGCCGAAACAGAATCGAGCTTCGCCCCAAAACGCAACCGAGATGTGTGAATGCAATAGGTCACTATACGGGGAGAAATGCCCGGCAGGGCAATGAGGGGCAGCGCCAAAGTCGCGAAATTGTCGTAGCGTGAATGGGCGCGATCGTCGCTGAAGTCAGCGCTGCCCCTCATCCGCCTGCTGGCACCTTCTCCCCGTATAGTGACGGGGAGAAGGAAGCTCGCCTCAGGCTTCGCCAAACACCCGCTTGAAGATCGTGTCGACATGCTTGGTGTGATAGCCGAGGTCGAATTTTTCGCGGATCTCGGCTTCGGGCAGGGCGGTGGTCACTACCTTGTCGGCGAGAAGTTCTTCAAGGAAATCAGCGCCTTGCTCCCACACTTTCATGGCGTTGCGCTGCACCAGCCGGTAGGAGTCTTCGCGCGACAGGCCGGCCTGCGTCAGCGCCAGCATGACGCGCTGCGAATGCACGAGGCCGCGGAACTTGTTCATGTTCTTCAGCATGTTGTCGGGATAGACGAGCAGCTTGTCGACGACGATGGTCAGCCGTGACAGCGCGAAATCGAGCGTCACCGTGGCGTCCGGCCCGATCATGCGCTCGACCGAGGAGTGCGAAATGTCGCGCTCGTGCCAGAGCGCCACATTCTCCATCGCAGGCAGCGCCATCGATCGCACCATGCGGGCAAGGCCGGTGAGGTTTTCCGTCAGCACCGGGTTGCGCTTGTGCGGCATTGCCGAGGAGCCTTTCTGGCCAGGCGAAAAATACTCTTCCGCTTCCAGCACCTCGGTGCGCTGCAAATGCCGGATCTCGATCGACAGCCGTTCGATCGACGAGGCGATGACGCCGAGCGTGGCGAAGAACATGGCGTGGCGGTCGCGCGGGATCACTTGCGTCGAGACCGGCTCGGGCTTCAGGCCGAGCTTTGCCGACACATGTTCCTCGACATAGGGGTCGATGTTGGCGAAGGTGCCGACCGCGCCTGAAATCGCGCAGGTGGCAATGTCTTCGCGCGCATGCACCAGGCGCTCGCGGCAGCGCAAGAACTCAGCATAGGCCTGCGCCAGCTTGACGCCGAAGGTCGTCGGCTCGGCATGGATGCCGTGGCTGCGACCGATGGTGACGGTGTCCTTGTGCTCGAAAGCACGGCGCTTGAGCGCTGCAAGCAGGCCGTCGATGTCGGCGAGCAGGATGTCGCTGGCGCGGGTAAGCTGCACGGCAAAGCAGGTGTCGAGCACGTCCGACGAGGTCATTCCCTGGTGGATGAAACGGGCGTCCGGCCCAACGAATTCGGCAAGATGGGTCAGGAAGGCGATGACGTCGTGCTTGGTGACGCGCTCGATCTCGTCGATCGCCTCGACATCGAATTTTGCAGCACTGCCCTTTTCCCAGATGGTTTTGGCCGCTTCCCTGGGGATGACGCCGAGTTCGGCCAGCGCATCGCACGCATAGGCTTCGATTTCGAACCAGATGCGAAACCGGGTTTCGGGCGACCAGATGGCGACCATTTCCGGCCGGGAATAGCGAGGGATCATCGGTCAGTCCTGACGTATCGAGAGGTTTGCCCGCGTCCTAACAGAGGCGAGCAAAATGCTCAACGCTGCTGGCGCGCAAACCAAACGCTCGCGGCAAACAAGGCCACGAAACCAAGCGGAAAATAAAGCCGGATGCCCAGCACCACGAACTGGTAGAGCGCAATCAAGGTCGTGAAGACGAACTGGAGGGCCCAGGTGTGGGTGAAGGCAGGTGCATGCCACTCGGCATAGTAGGAGCGGTACTGCAGCGCAAACAGCCCAGAGGTCAGGCCGACCGTTGCTGCGGCAAGGCACACGAAGGCCGCTGCGAAGGCTACCTCCCAGCGCCTGCCCTGCGAGACCAGCTTCGCGGCAAACAGGCCAATCGGAAAGGCCAGCGCAGCTCCCCCAGCGAACAGCAGGGTAACGATGCGGATTTTCGCCGGGGTTTCCCAGTTGTCCAAGAACAAGTTGACGAGCGCGCTGGCCCCCATCGTCACCGCCCACAACAAGGCGCCGAAAAATGCGATGCGAAGTTCCGGCATCGCGTGGCGAAGGCGATTCAGGGCGCGATTGCGCCTGGCGGTTTGAACAGGGGATGTCACAGGCGGCCGGTCACCGCGATCCAGCGAAAGTCCGGCCCCTCGAAGCCGTATTGGCGCACCGCGATCAGCACCGCGTAGGCGCTGAGACTGTCCATTGAAAAGGTCTGCACGGCGCCGATGCGATAGCCGTTCGGGCAACCCCGGCTCTTGGGGATCGCCTTGTCCTCATGCAGCAGCTTGGTGGTGCCGCCATCCTGGGCCTCGATGCGCAGCAGCCGGAAGCCGTTGATCTCGCCCTGGTTCTGGCAGCCCTCGGTATTGTTCATGCCCAACTCGTCCAGCCGGAACTCGAGCGGCTGATCGACCGGAGAGAAGATCGGGCGCGGGTTGACCGCCATCCGGTGCGGATCGGCTGAAAGTTCGGTCACCGGGTTGAAACCCGCGGTCATGCCGCGGTTGGCGCTCAGCTCGGCCTGACTGACGATGGCCTCACCTTTTTGCCGGGCCTGAAGGCGCGCCGCGTCCAGCTTGGCATTCTCGTCCTCAAGCCGCACCCGGATCGGCGTGCCTTTGAGAAAGCTGTCGGTGCTGGTGTCGATGTAATAGCGGTTGGCATAGGGAAAGCCCGATCCATCCTGCACGCCATATTCCTCGAAAGCGAAGACACTGCCGTCCTTGGCGAAGCCGAGGATTTCAAGTTCAGCGACATCGCCGGCACGTGCGGCGATCGAGGTCGCAAACTGTGCAAGCAGGGCAACTGCAAACAGAAAGAGCATTCGCATCGGTCTTCACCCCCGTGATCGTCTCAATCCACTAGCACGACGAAATCAAAACGTCGTGCGGTGCGAAAGCCGATGCATCCAATCGGCCCCTCATTTGTTAATGTCGGCAGTCCCAATGGAGAACCACCATGACCGACACCAGCAAAATTCGTGAACATATGGAAGTCGTCGGCGCCGATGGCGTGCATGTCGGCACCGTTGACAAGGTCGACGGCCAGCGCATCAAGCTGACCAAGGCCGATAGCGGTCAGGGCGCTCACAAGGGCCATCACCATTATGTTCCCGTGAGCCTGATTGCCGAGGTCGACGGCAACAAGGTGTGGCTGTCCGCGAATTCCGATGTCGCGGTGACCTTCGAGGAAGAAAAATCCGATCGAGTATGATCGAGGGCCTCTGTTTATCCCAAACGCGATGACCAGACCGGAAACAGATCGTTTTCGGCCGGCGTCGCGGCAAACACGCCGCGGCTGATGGCGCGCGCCATGGTGGCGCCGGCCGCGGCATAGAGGTCGATTGCCGCGTCGGCGGTGAGTTCGATGCCGCTCGTGCCGGTTGCCAGCGCGAATACCAGGTCGCCATCGGCCGGCGTGTGCGTCGGCCAGATGGCGCGCACGAAGCCGTCATGCGCTGAGATTGCCAGGCGCTTTGCAGCGGCCTTGGTGAGAACCGCGTCGGTGGCGATGACGGCGATCGTGGTGTTGCCGCCGGCCTGTCTGCCCATGTGCTTGTCGCGGTATTTCAGCAGGATCGTTTTCGCGTCGTCCGGCATCGGCGAGGGATAACCAAGTCCGCCGAATTCGTCGCCGATTTCGAACGGTGCCGCCCAGAAATGGCGAGTTCGGCTGATGGTTACCGAGCCGGTTGGATTGACGGCGGCCAGTGCGCCGATGGTGACGCCATTGTCCAGCAGCGTCGAGGCCGAGCCGAGGCCGCCCTTCAGCCCCGAAGTCAGCGCACCGGTGCCGGCGCCGATCGTGCCAAGCGGAAAATCGGCGGTGGCGGTTTGCGCTGCTTCATAGCCAAGCTCGCGGTAGGGTGGATAACGGCCCCAATCCTTGTCGCCGCCATTGCGCAGGTCGAACAGGATCGCCGACGGCACGATCGGCACGCGAAAGCCACCCACCTCCAGGCCGATGCCGCGTTCACGCAGCGCCGCCTGCACGCCGGATGCCGCGTCTAGGCCGAAAGCCGAACCGCCCGAAAGCACCACGGCGTGCACCACATCGACCGAATTGTGCGGTTCGAGCAGGTCGGTCTCGCGGGTGCCCGGCGCGCCGCCAAGGATCTGAACGCCGGCCACCGTCGGCGCATCGCAAAGCACGGTCGTGACGCCGGATTTCAGCCTGGCGTCGGACGCGTTGCCGACGCGCAATCCGGCAACGTCGGTGATCAGGTTGCGCGGGCCGGTGCGAAACATCAGTTGCTTTCCAAAGGCGCAAAGCGCGTGCCGTCGTAACGGAAGACGCGGTAGGGGCTCTGGCTGAGATCGCCTTTCGCGTCGAAATGGATCGGCCCGATCGCAGTGGTGAAATCCTGTCCGCTCAGGGCCTCGGTCAGCGGCTTGCCTGAGGCTTCGGAAAAGCCTGACGCCGCCTTGGCGATCTCGATCGCCGCGTAGGCGGGCAGCGTATAACCGTCAGGCTCGACCTTCTGCGCGGCAAAGGCCGCCAGCACTTTGGGGTCGGCGACATCGGCCCATTCCGGCGGCGCGATCATCAATGTGCCCACGGCATAGGGCACGTCGCCGGGCGGCGTGCGCAAGTTCTCGCCGCCGGCAAAGACGATGCCCGCCTGGAGCTGTGCGGCATCGCGGCCCATCATGGCGATGTCGTCGCCGTCGCCGCCGGCAAAGACATGCGTCGCGCCGGCCTTCTTCAGCCGGCCGATCATGCCGATCTGGTTGTCGAGCTGCGGCCGGAACGTGTCGACGAATACCGGTTTCAGCGCCGCCTGCTCGGCGGCCGCCCGCAACGTCTCGGCGATTTCGCGGCCATAGATGGTGCCGTCGTCGATGACGGCGAACAACTCGCTTTGCCACAGGTGGGTGAGGGTGGAGGCGACGGCGTTGCGCTCATCGTCGCCGCGTGGCCCGAGGCGAAAGACCGGCCAGCCGGTCTTGGCGCGGCGGTCGGTCAGGCTTTCGGTTCGCACGCCGACGGTGATGACCGGAATGCCGGCGTCCTTGAGGATCGGCATCGCCGCCTCGATCGCTTCGGTGCAGAGAAAGCCGACCACTATATTGACCTTGGCCGCGACGAATTCCCTAGCCGCGGCAGCGCCTCCGTCCGCAGTGCAGGCGTCATCCACGGTCTTGAGCTCAATGCCATTCGCTTCTGCTGCCAGACCTGTTCCGGCCTCGACCTGCTTGCCGAGGATAGCCGATGGTCCCGACAGGGGCGCGGCGACGCCGATCGCGAGCGTCTGGGCATTCGCGCCACTGGCCAGAAACAGCCAGAACAGCGCCGCTATCGTTCTTGTCCTGGGTCGCATTCGAGCGATGAGGTCCTCTGTGCCGGTCTTATGCTGCTGGCACCTATTTATCGCCAAGACCTAAAGCCTGCCCGACCTTGGTGCAACACGCGAATTTCGGGATATGGCTCAAGCACTTCGCTTGTGGCAGGCTATGTATGGCCATATATGTCGGTAGGATCCTGACCATGGAAAACATACGGTGCTGAAGAAGAACGAAATTGGGCCGCAGGCCTACCGCGACGCCATGAGCCATTTTGCCGGCCACGTCCATGTTGTCACCACCGATGGGCCGGCCGGCAAGCGCGGTGCGACGGTGATCGCGGCCTGTTCGGTCTCCGACACCCCGCCGACCATTCTGGTCTGTCTCAACCGTGAAAATCCCAAGAATGAGCCGTTCGTGAAAAACGGCAAATTTGCCTTGAACACGCTGGCCTCGCACCAGGAGCCGCTGTCGATCGGGTTTTCCGGCATCACCGGCCTGCCGGTCGAGGAGCGCTTCGCGCTTGGCGAATGGGACGTGATCTCCACCGGCGCGCCAACTCTGAAGGGCGCGCTCGCCGTGTTCGACTGCGAATTGATCGACACCAAGGACCTGGCCACGCATCGTGTGCTTTTTGGCAAGGTGACAGGCCTTCGGATGGGCGATAATTTGCGGCCGCTGATCTACCACGCCCGCGGCTACCACGTTCTGGAAAGCGGAGCGGCGGCGTTCACGGAGAAAGAATGACCGAGCTGAAACCGCGCGCCGCGCCGCGGACGATCGATGAGACGCTCGATCTCCTGACCGGGGCGGACTATGTGGCGGACCGGTCGCTGGCGACCGTGCTGTTCCTGTCATTGCGCATGAAGCGGCCGCTGTTCCTCGAGGGCGAGGCCGGCGTCGGCAAGACCGAGATCGCCAAGGTGCTGGCGCAGGCGCTCGGCCGCCGGCTGATCCGCCTGCAGTGCTATGAAGGCCTCGACGTTTCCTCTGCCGTCTACGAATGGAATTACGCCGCGCAGATGATCGAGATCCGCATGGAAGAAGCGGCCGGCAAGGTCGAGCGCTCCGCCATGGAGCGCAACGTCTTCTCCGAGAAATACCTGATCCGCCGCCCGGTGCTCGATGCGCTGACCGGCAAGGCGGGCGCAGCTCCGGTCTTCCTGATCGATGAACTCGACCGCACCGACGAGGCTTTCGAAGCCTTCCTGCTCGAAATCCTCTCCGACTTCCAGGTCACGGTGCCCGAACTCGGCACCATCAAGGCGGAAGAGCCGCCGATCGTCATCATCACCACCAACCGCACCCGCGAAATCCATGACGCGCTGAAGCGGCGCTGCCTCTATCACTGGGTCGACTATCCCAATGCCGAGCGCGAGTTGGAGATCGTGCGCCGCAAGGTGCCGCAGGCCAATCAACGGCTTTCGGCCGAAGTGGTCTCCTTCATCCAGAAGCTGCGCCAGATCGAGCTGTTCAAGGTGCCGGGCGTTGCCGAAACCATCGACTGGGCCGGCGCGCTGACCGAGCTCGACAAGGTGGCGCTCGATCCGGAAACCGTCTCCGACACGATCGGCGTGCTCTTGAAATACCAGGACGACATTGCCCGCATCGAACAGGGCGAAGGCCGGCGCATCCTCAACGAGGTGAAAGCCGAGCTTTCGGCGGCGGAGTAGGCGATGCCGCGCCCCGAACCGAAAGAGGCCATGCCACACGGGCGGATCGCCGACAACATCGTCTATTTCGCCCGCACCTTGCGTAAGGCCGGCATGCGGGTCGGACCGGCCTCGGTCAAGGATGCCATCGAAGCGGTGCTCGTCGCCGGCATCGGTTCGCGCGACGATTTCTACTGGACGCTGCACGCCGTGCTGGTGTCCAGGCATGAGGATCACGCCATTTTCGACGAAACCTTCCGGCTGTTTTGGAAGTCGCGCGAGCTGATCGAAAAGATGCTGGCGATGTTTTCGCCGGTGGCGCTCGACAACAGGGAAAAGCAGAAGCTCCGCGCCGCCGAAAACCGTGTCAGCCAGGCGATGTTCGAAGGCCATCAGAAGAACCAGCCGGCACAGGAAATCCCCGAGATCGAGGTCGACGCCCGCTTTACCTTTTCCGGCAACGAGGTGCTGCGCGGCAAGGACTTTGCCCAGATGAATGCGGCCGAGATGGCCGACGCCAAGAAGGCGATCGCGCAGCTACGGCTGCCTTTCGACATGGTGCGCACCCGGCGCTTCAGAGCTGATGCGCAGGGCCGTCGCATCGATCCGCGCGCCATGATGCGTTCGGCAGCGCGCACAGGCGGCGAATTGATCCTGCCGAAGTTCCGTTCACCGCGTGAGGTTCATCCGCCGCTGGTTGTGCTGGCCGACATTTCCGGCTCGATGAGCCAGTACACGCGTATTTTCCTGCATTTCCTGCATGCGCTGACGGAAAAACGCCGGCGCGTGCACACTTTTGTTTTCGGCACCCGGCTCACCAACCTGACCCGGCAGATGCGCCATCGCGACCCCGATGCAGCCCTTGCCGACTGTTCGGCGGCGGTCAAGGACTGGTCGGGCGGCACTCGCATCGGCGACACACTGGCCGAGTTCAACCTGATATGGTCGCGGCGTGTGCTGGGGCAGGGCGCGGTCGTGCTCTTGATCACCGACGGACTGGAGCGTGACGATGTGGCCGGCCTGTCGGAGGAAATGGAACGCCTGCACAAATCCTGCCGGCGGCTGATCTGGCTGAACCCGCTGCTGCGCTTTGACGGCTTCCAGGCGCGCGCCCGCGGCGTCAAGGCGATGCTGCCGCATGTCGACGAGTTCCGCTCGGTGCACAATCTCGATGCGCTGGCCGATCTCTGCGCGTCGCTGGACAAGAAGTCGGCACAATCCGTTGATCCGCGCCGATGGATGCACGCTGGCGCGAGGCATGCCGCATAACCATATCTTTCTCATCCGAAAAACAGATCCTCGAGAAAACAGACTTCTGGAGAAACGGTCATGGAAAACAGCATTTATCTGGATGAGGCCCGCGACCCCTTGATCATCGCGGAAGGCTGGATGAAGGACGGCAAGGACGTGGCCATCGCAACAGTGGTCGAGACCTGGGGTTCCGCGCCCCGACCCGCAGGCAGCCATCTGGTCATCGACGCCGACGGCAATTTCCACGGCTCCGTCTCGGGCGGCTGCGTCGAAGGCGCTGTTGTCACCGAGGCGGTCGACGTCATCGACAGCGGCAAGGCAAAAATGCTGGAGTTCGGTGTTGCCGACGAAACCGCCTGGCAGGTCGGCCTGTCCTGTGGCGGCCGTATCAAGGTCTATGTGGAAAGACTGGGCTGATCTCGGATGGATCCCTATGCGCTGAAAACGCTCAACGCCGAACGCCGCGCTCGCCGCGCGGCGATCCTGGTCACCGATCTCGGTGACGGCCGCGACCGCATTGTGCGCGAGGGCGATCAGGTCGCCGGCGATCTCGGCGCCGCGATCGCCAGGGCGTTTCGCACTGGCAATTCCGGTTCCGTCGATGCCGAGGGGCGGACCTTCTTTCTCAATGCGCACCTGCCGCAGCCGCGTCTGGTCGTGATTGGCGCTGTCCATATCAGCCAGGCGCTGGCGCCGATGGCGAAAATCGCCGGTTACCCCGTAGAGATTATCGACCCCCGCACCGCTTTCGCCACCCCGGACCGATTTCCAGACGTCGCGCTCCATGCCGAATGGCCGGAGGACGTGCTGAAGCGTCAGCCGCTCGACAGCTACACCGCACTTGCCGCCGTCACCCATGACCCGAAGATCGATGATTTTGCGCTAAAGGCTGCGCTCGACGCCAACTGTTTCTATGTCGGGGCGCTTGGCAGCAGGAACACGCATGCCAAGCGGGTCGAACGCCTGCTGGCGCTGGGCGCGAGCGCCGACCAGATTGCGCGTATTCATGCGCCGATCGGGCTTGATATTGGTGCAGCCAGCCCGGCCGAGATCGCCGTTGCGGTCCTTGCGCAAGCGATCCATGCCTTTCGCTCGCGCGGTGTGGAAGCTAAAGGCGCGGCAGCGTGAAGTTCGGGCCGATCCCGATTGAGATGGCGGAAGGCGCAGTGCTGGCGCATGCCACCACCGCTGGTGAACGCCGCTTCCGCAAGGCGCATAGGCTGAGCGCCGAAGACGTGGTGCTGCTGCGGGCCGCCGGCATTTCTGAGGTCGTTGCGGCTGTGCTGGCCGCCGACGACCTCGGCGAGGATGCCGCCGCCCAGGAAATAGCAGAGAGCATGACCTTTCGCGGCGTCGAGGCCAGGTCGGCCGCGACCGGGCGGGTCAATCTCCATGCCCAAGCGTCGGGCATCTTCACGGTCGATGCTGCTGTCATAGACGCTATCAATGCCATCGATCCGGCCATCACCATCGCCACGCTGGCGCAGCATGCGCCGGTCGAGAAAGGCCAGATGGTTGCAACGGTGAAGATCATTCCCTTCGCGGTCGGTTCGGCGCTGGTCGACGCCGCGGCGAAAATCTGCGCCGGTGGCGAGATCTTTGCCGTCAATGCCTACCAGCCGGTACGGGTCGGCGTGATCCAGACGGTTCTGCCGGGCATCAAGCCTTCCGTACTCGACAAGACGCTGCGCGTCACCGAAGCGCGGCTGGCGCGCACGGGCGGCAGGCTGACGGCGGAGCGCCGCACGCCGCATGAGATCGCGCCGGTGGCGGAAGCCGCGGCCTCCCTGGCGCGAGACAACGACATGGTGGTGATCTTCGGCGCCTCGGCAATGAGCGATTTCGCCGATGTCGTTCCAGCCGCGATCGAGAGGGCAGGTGGGACTGTCATCCGCGCCGGCATGCCGGTCGATCCCGGCAATCTGCTGGTGTTGGGTACGCTCGATGGCAAACGCGTCATTGGTGCACCCGGCTGCGCCCGCAGCCCCAAGGAGAACGGCTTCGACTGGGTGCTGGACCGGTTGATCGCCGGCCTCGAAGTCACGGCCAAGGACATTGCCGGCATGGGGGTCGGCGGGCTGCTGATGGAAATCCCGACACGGCCGCAGCCGCGCGAACCACTGCCTGCCAAAAGCCAGCTCAAGGTCGGCATCGTGCTGCTGGCGGCCGGCCGGTCGAGCCGCATGGGTGGACCGAACAAGCTTTTGGCGCTGTTCGACGGCAAGCCTCTGGTGCGCCGCACTGCCGAGCGGGCGCTTGGCTCGAAGGCATCGGGCACAATTGTCGTCACTGGCCACCAGCGAGAGCGGGTGCGCGCCGCGCTGGCGGGTCTCGACGTGACCTTCGCCGACAATCCTGATTTTACTGACGGCCTGTCCACCTCGCTGAAGGCCGGCATTGCCTATCTGCCCGAGGACACCGCCGGTGTGATGATCGTTCTCGGCGACATGCCGGGAGTCGCGTCCGACGACCTCGACAGATTGATCGATACATTCCGCAAGGCCGGTGGCAATTCGGTGGTCCGCGCCTCGCATGACGGCAAGCGCGGCAATCCGGTGCTGTTGCCGCGCTCGCTGTTTCCGGCCGTCGCCCATCTCGAGGGCGACACCGGCGCACGCCATCTGGTCGAGACCGAAGGGCTCGATGTCATCGATGTCGAGATCGGCGCGGCGGCGTCAGTCGATGTCGACACCCGCGAGGCGCTGGAAGGCGCCGGCGGCGTGCTGCAGGATTGACAAACCCAAGCCGAATTACGCATGCCAGAGGGATGACTTCATCTTCCATGTTGGCGCTTTTACCCCCCTCTGGCCTGCCGGCCATCTCCCCCTCAAGGGGGGAGATCGGATGTCACAACGGCTTTCGCCAATCGCCATCGCTGGAGAAAGAGTGTCGGCGCGGAAGCTGCCAATCTCCCCCCTTGAGGGGGAGATGGCCGGCAGGCCAGAGGGGGGCGTGCCGCGCTTTCCTCGCTGCGATGCTTTTCTTGGTTTCTTCAGCCACCCACGCTGCCGCTCTCGAACTGAAACCCTTCAAGGACGATCTCTTCGCCTATCCGACCACGCTGTCGTCCGACACCAATGGTGCCTACACTGTCATCGATTACCGCGAGATGCGCGACATCAACCAGCGTGACCAGGTGCCGGAGCGCCGGGTGCACGCCCAGTACACCGACACCAGCGTCCGCAAGGTGCAGCAGGATCTGCTCTTGAAGACCGATGCCGGCGATGTCAGGCACGTTGCGGTCGGCAAGACCGAGGGCGCCGGCGTCATCGTGCTTTACCTGCACGGGCAGGGCGGCAGCCGCAAGCAGGGCGTCGACGACTTCACCTTCGGGGGCAATTTCAACCGGCTCAAGAATCTGATGGCCGGCAATGGCGGCCTCTATCTCAGTCCGGATTTTTCCGATTTCGGTGACACCGGTGCCGCTCAGGTGGCGGCCCTGATTGATCACTATGCCGAACAATCGCCGGGCGCGAAAATCTTCGTCGCCTGCGGCTCGATGGGTGGCGCCCTGTGCTGGAAGCTTGCTGCCCGCAAAGACACCGGCGGCCGTATCAACGGCTTGCTGCTGCTCGGCTCGCTTTGGGACGAGAGCTTTTTCACTAGCCCAGCCTTCAAGCGCCGCGTACCGGTCTTCTTCGGCCAGGGTAGCCATGATGTGGTTTTCCCGGTGGAAAAGCAGGAAGCCTTCTTTCGCTCGATCCTGGCCAAGTCGAAGACCTATCCGACGCGTTTCGTCCGTTTCGAGACCGGCACCCATGGCACGCCGATCCGCATGACCGACTGGCGCGGAACGCTCAACTGGATGCTGCCGAAGGCGCCTTGATCGACACCGCGGGAAGCCCGTCCGGGCTCACGGCGGAGTGTTGTAGTCGACGACCGTCTGCGGATTTTCCTCGCCGTCATAGGATGCATCGACGTCGTACTGGACCAGCGAGAAATTGCCGTCGCGGAACAGATACGTCCCTGCGTCGGATGCATCGCCGATGCCGCGCCATTTGTTGAACGTGGTGATCGTGTGGGCATTCTCGTCATAGTCGGAATTGACCGCCCAGCCGGTCGTTTGGAAACCGACGATGCTCATGCCCAGTAATTTGCTGTCGCTGTCATTGTTTTCGTAGCGGATGTCCATCTTGGGTTCGGCGAACTGCAACTGCTGCACGCCCGAGACCTCGTCGGTCATGTAGTAGATCGAGCTTTCATTGTAGGCTGCGGCCGAGCAGGAAAAATGGAACAGCCGTGTTTCCTTGTCGGGGTCGCCGGGCTGCGCATCCTTGTCCTTGTATTTGATTGAAAAAACGGTCGGCTCATCGGCCAGGAACTGCTTGTCGCACTGGTCGCCATAGGTCGCCAGAAACGCTTTCTTGGCCTGTTCCAGTGCGGTGTCCTTCTTCGGTGGTGGCGGGCCGTCGCCGCAGCTTGGCGGCAGCGCTTCCTCGAAATCGGCGGTGGAGGGCTTCAGCGCGCCTTTCTCAATGTGGATCGGATCGAAGGGCGGCGCCGCCTGGATCTGGGCGTTCACCTGGCGCAGCGTATAGCAGCCGGCAAAGACCTTTTCGCCGCCGCTCTTGTCGGTTGCGCGGATGGCGACGGGAACGTTGTAGAAAATGCTGCCGGCCGCACCCTCGTCCGAAACAGCACCGGTGGCGACCTCGACCTTGTCTGTGCCGTCATAACCCTTGACGAAACTGTCGAAATCCTTTGCCGGCTTCGTATCGCCGAAATAGCCCCAGGCGCGGGCGAATTCGTGCCGGCTGATGGCGCTGTAGAGCGAGCGGACGACCGAATCGGCGCTCGACCGGTCGTCGACATAGGGCGCTTTGGGTGCATCTTCGGCGGCCAATGTCGTCTGGCCGATCGGGGCAAGGGAGAGAAAGGCAGTCGCTGCGAGAAGGGCGCGTCTCATCGGGAATCTCCGCTCGATAGAAGATTCTACTATGGCGATTGCGGCAACGTGGTGACGCGGCGTCGGCGGTCTTGAAGAATCGTGCGCGAAGGCGCTACGTCGCGTCCGCCGGCGTTCGGCCGGACAGGGAGATTTGACGTGACGATATCGATGTATGAGGCATCCGTGCCCGTGTTCTCAGTCAGGCTGAAAGCGCTTTCCAATGTGCTCGCGACCGCCGAACAGAATGCGCTTGACCGCAAGATCGACCCGCAGGTTTTTTTGACGGCGCGGCTAGCGCCAGACATGTTCGCCTTGACCAGGCAGGTGCAGATCGCCACCGATCATGCCAAGGGCGCGCCGTCGCGGCTCGCCGGCCGTGAGGTGCCGAAATACGAGGACAATGAGGCGAGTTTCGCCGATGTCCAGGCTCGCATCACGAAGACCTTGGACCTTCTAGCGTCATTTTCGGCTGCCGAGTTCGACGGCTCCGACGACAAGATCATCGAATTGAAGCTTGGCGGACGCGAAAGCTCGATGCCCGGCATGCAGTATCTGCTGCATGTGGCCATGCCCAACTTCTATTTCCACCTCACCACGGCTTACGACATTCTTCGCCACAATGGCGTGCCGTTGGGCAAGGCGACGTTCCTGGGCGCGCTCTAAAGGATTGAGGTCTTCGAGATGTCCCGGACTGATCCGGGACATCTGACGACTCCGACCGCAGCTAGCGAATGGACATTTCGCGGGCAATGCGCGGAAAATCGGCGGGCTTGATACCGATGTCAGCGCGGTCGGCACTGCTCATCGAATGAAGCAGTGCGAGCGCCGAACGGTATCTTAAATGCTCCTGCGGCCGCGGCCGGGCGAACATTTCAGTGAAGAAACCCATGATTCAAGCCCCTAGTTGGTCCTCCACGGTCGCCAGTATAGCTGAATCGTGACAATTGTGCAGTGCAGCATTTGCATGCCTGCCATGTCTTGGCGAATTTTTTTCGCCATTTCCTGAACCGACAGAAACTTTTGCGCGACGCGCATCGTAGCCTTGAATGCTGGCTACATGGCCGGTTTTTCCTCGCCACTCCTGGCGAATTCCGGACTGCATGAAAGTGCAGTCCGGCTTTTTGTGTTGGGTTAAGGAGGCTGAAGAGGCCGAAGAGGCTAGCGTGCGCGACGGCTAAATTCGTTAAGATCGGTGGCATGCATTTTTAACGAGCCGGCTCTAAGCTCTGAGGCTGCACGGTCGGGTAAGGGGGAGGCTGACATCGTTACTGGCGCCAAGCGGGATTTCGCTTCGTTGCTCGACGACCTCTTCGTCGCTTCCGACAAGGGCGACGGCATTGAGGGCGACGGCATCGGGGGCGAAGCGGCCGGCGCTCGTCCATCCATCCCGTTCGACTATCTCTCGGTGGCCGATGAACTCCATTCCGGGCGTATCAAGGTTTCTGGCAGCGGCTTTGCCAGCGAATATCGCGAGGCTGGTGCCGATCTGGCGACCGAATTCGCCGCCTTGCTCGATCATGCCAAACTGGCTCTTGCCGGCGAGGAGCCAAAGCCTGCGGAAAAGCTGCCGCCGATCGATCCGGAATCCATCGCGGTCGAACTTGGCCTCAATCAGCCCAAGCAAATCGCCGATTTCGGCCGCATGCGCCGCAGCTTTGCCTTTGCCAACCATCCCGACCGTGTCGCCCCGCATCTGCGCCAGCGCGCCATGATCCGCATGCAGGTGGCCAACATGCTGATCGACGAGGCCAAGCGGCGTGCGGTGGCCGGCGCTCGCCGCTAAAACGCCGCTGGTTCACGCAAAAGTCGGCCTGGCGAGGCTTGGAGAGCGCCTCTGCTTTCCGTAGGATGGGGCTTCCTCCCCGCGCAGCCGCGCACGCTTTCCTCCGGAGCAGAATTCCATGCACAAACGCCGTCTCGGTCGGACCGATCTTCTTGTTACCCAGATCTGCCTGGGCTCCATGACCTGGGGCCAGCAGAACACCGAGGCCGAGGGCCATGCCCAGATGGACCTCGCCTTTTCACGCGGCGTCAATTTCATCGACACCGCCGAACTCTACCCGATCCCGCCCAAGGCGGAGACGCAAGGGCGGACCGAAAAGATCATCGGCAGCTGGATGAAGGTCAACCGCAACCGTGACAAGGTGATCCTGGCCTCCAAGGTTGTCGGCCGCACGGCCAACAGCTGGTTTCGCGGCGACAGGCCGTCGCAACTGGTGCGCGCCGATATTTTTGACGCTATCGACAAATCGCTGGCCAAGCTCGGCACCGACTACATCGACCTCTACCAGATCCATTGGCCGGAACGGGACATTCCCTGGGGCGCCAATCCGACGCGCATCGGCGCCGTATCGCCGCGCGCCGATTCTGTCGGCGTACCGGCCGACGAAACACCGATCGCCGAGACGCTTGCCGTGTTCGACGAACTGGTGAAGGCGGGAAAGATCCGCCATTTCGGCCTGTCGAACGAGAGTTCCTGGGGCGTGATGCGGTTCCTTGCCGAGGCTGACAAAGGCATCGGCCCGCGCGTCGCGTCGATCCAGAACGCCTACAATCTCGTCAACCGCACCTTCGAGGTGAACCTCGCCGAGGTCTGCGAGCGCGAGCAGGTGTCGTTGCTTCCCTATTCGCCGCTGGCGCAGGGTTATCTGACCGGCAAATACGATCATGGCGCGCGCCCGCAAGGGTCGCGCTCGCAGCTGTTCAATCGTGGCCAGCGCTATGAGACGCCCAACGCGGCGCAAGTGCAGCTCGAATACAATGAGCTGGCGCGCTCCTTTGGCCTGGAACCGGCATTGTTTGCCAATGCCTATGTCTCAAGCCGGCCCTTCGTGACCTCGAATATCATCGGCGCGACGACGCTTTCGCAACTCGACCTTGCGCTGTCTTCCGTGGAAATCGTCTGGACCGAAGAGATGCAGAAGGCGGTGGATGCGATCCACCAGCGGGTCGGTAATCCCTGTCCTTGAACGGGATTGGATGTGGCCGAATACTCGATAGTTCCAAGGGAGCGGGCGACAATGAATTTTCCGGTCGAGACAGTGCGTGAAAAATTTCCGGCTCTTTCCCTGACCGACAAGGGCCGTCGCCGCATCTATCTCGACAATCCGGCCGGCACGCAGGTGCCGCAAGCCATCGCGGACGCCGTGTCGCGCTGTCTTTTGACCACCAACGCCAACCTCGGCGGCTATTTCGAAACGACGATTGCCGCGCAGGCTGTCGTTGATGAGGCGCATCAGGCAATGGCCGATTTCCTTGGAGCGGCGAGCCCCGAGGAAATCATCATCGGCGCCAACATGACGACGCTGACCGATCACATGTCGCGCACGCTCGGCCGCACGATGAAGCCGGGCGACGAGATCATCCTCACCCGCATGGACCATGAGGGCAACGTCTCGCCCTGGCTGCAACTGGCCGAGGATCTCGGGCTCGTTGTGCGCTGGCTGCCGTTTGATGAAAAGAGCTGGCAGGTCGAAGAGGCAACGCTGGCTAGCCTGCTTTCAGACAGGACGCGATTGGTCGCCTTGAATTACGCCAGCAACCTGACCGGCTCGATCAACCGGGTGAAGGCGCTGACCGCCATCGCCAGGAATGCCGGCGCCCTTGTCTATGTCGACGCCGTCCAGTTTGCACCGCATGGCCTGATCGACGTGCAGGACCTCGGCTGCGATTTCCTGATCTGCTCGGCCTACAAGTTCTTCGGTCCGCATATGGGCATTTTGTGGGGGCGGCGCGACGTCATCGACGGCCTGAAACCTTACAAATGCCGCTGCTCGTCGAATGGGCTGCCAGAGCGGTTCGAACTGGGCACGCCGCAAATCGAGTTGATGGCCGGTCTCACGGCTGCGATTAATTACTTTGCCGATCTTGGCACAGCATCGGGCGAGGGTGGATCGCGAAGGCAGAAGGTTGCCAAAGCGTTCGAGATGTCGATCGCCTACGAAAACCCGCTGGCGCAACGCTTGATCGAAGGTCTGTCCGATATCGAGGGTCTGACCATCCACGGCATCACCGATCCGAAGCGGATTGGCGAGCGCGTGCCGACCGTCTCCTTCACCGTCGACGGCATCGTGCCGGAGACGATCGTGCGGCAGATGAACGCCGAAAACATCTTCCTATGGTCCGGCCACAACTACGCCTGGGAGATCGTCCACCAACTCGGCATTCCGGCCGAGCAAGGCGTCGTGCGTATCGGCATCGCCCACTACAACACATCTGCCGAAATCGAAGAAACGCTTGAGAGCGTACACCGGGTGATCGCCATGCTCAGGCAGCAACGACCCTGACGCGCCGTCACAACGAGGTCACCGCGCCTTGCCGCCGAAGCCGGTGAGGAACGCGGTGAGATTGTCGCCGAGTTCGTCGCAGAGATAGCCGCCTTCCTGGACGATGACCGTCGGCAGGCCGAGCTTGGCGATGGCCTCGCCGATGCGCGAGAAGCCAGGCGTCGTCACCGAAAGTCCGCCGAACGGATCGCCCTCGAACGCATCGAGGCCGAGCGCCACGACCAGCGCGTCTGGCGAAAAGGCGCGGATGCGCTGGAATGCAACCCCAAGCGCTTCCAGAAACGCCGCATCAGTGGATTTGCGCGGCAAGGGAAGGTTGAAATTGTAGCCGAGGCCGGGCCCTTCGCCGCGCTCGTCGGCATGGCCCCAGAAGAACGGATAGAAGCGCACCGGATCGGCATGCAGCGAGACGGTGAGCACATCCGGCCGCGCATAGAAGATACCTTGCGTGCCGTTGCCGTGATGCAGGTCGACGTCGAGGATCGCCACCCGCGACGCCGTCCTGCGCAAGGTCTGTGCGGCGACCGCCGAATTGTTGATGAAGCAGAAGCCGCCGGCGACATCGGCAAAGGCGTGGTGGCCGGGCGGGCGGCACAGCGCGTAGGCGGCCGGTGCGCCTGCCATCACCGCTTCAGCGGCTTCGACCGCACTCCAGGCGCTCCACAGCGCGCTCTGCCATGTCTCGCCGGAGATCGGGCAGGCGGTGTCGGCCATGTGATAGCCGGCCTGGCCGACCGCCGAGGCCGGATAGGAGCCGCTGCGCGCGATCGGGTGGATGTTGGGGATCACTTCAGCTGAGGCACCGTCGATGCGCTGCCAGCGCGTGTAGATGTGCTCGAGAAAGTCGAGATATTCCGGCGTATGCACTGCTGCGACCGGACCGAGCCCATGATTGCGCGGCCGGTCGATGGCACAGCCGGCAGATTTTGCGCCGGCTAACAATCTCTCGACGCGTTCAGGCTGTTCCGGATTGGGCTTCGCGGCACCGCTCGAAAGGAAGGCCTTGGGATCGTGGCGCTTCTGTTCCTCGGCATAGAAGACTTTCATTCCTGCTCCCCATTTTCGGCCGCGTCGGCGAAGGCAAAGAAGGCCTGGCCGATGATCTTCTGCGTCTGTTCGTAGCTCGACCAGGCAATGCCCAGCCTTTCATAGAAGGCCTTGGCGCCCTCATTGTCGGTGTCGACGGACAGTCGGAGATAGGCGCCGCCGTCTTTCCGGCACTGCGCCGCAACGTGCCGCAGCAGCCGTTCGCCGATCTTGCGGCCGCGAAAACGGTCCTCGACATAGAGGTCCTGCACATAGACACCAGGCCGCCCCATCCAGGTCGAAAAGATCGGGAAATGAAGACAGAGACCGGCAAATTCGCCGCCGACTTCGGCGATCAGGGTGGAGAAAGCTGGTTTCTCGCCAAAGCCGTAGTTTCTGAGATCGTCAGGAGTCGAGATGATTTCCTCGGGCGCGCCGATGTGCGTGCCGAGTTTCAGGATCGCGGCGTGGATGGTTTCGACGTCGTCGATGGTGCCGGGACGGAGGCGGACTTCTGATGGCTCGCTCACGAAAGGCAGGGCGCCCAGGCACCCCCCTCTGTCCTGCCGGACATCTCCCCCGCAAGTGGGGAGATTGGATATTGCCACGGCTTTCGCCAATCATCTGCGTTGTAGGATGGACGGCGAGATAGAAGCTGCCAATCTCCCCCCTGGAGGGGGAGATGTCCGGCAGGACAGAGGGGGGCGGGACTGGACGCTACCATCTCAATGACACCTCAAAACGCCACCCGGTCGCCGCCCTTGAGCGCCAGCATGTCGCGCGCTTCGGTGGGTGTGGCAACCTCCAGCGACAGCCCATCGAGAATGCCACGGATGCGGCGCACCTGGTCGGCATTGGATTTCGCCAGCTGGCGGCCGTCATAGAGACTGTCTTCCAGCCCGACGCGAACATTGCCGCCCATGGCCGCTGCGATCGAGATCAGCGGCATCTGCTGGCGCCGGCGGCCAGCACCGAGAACTGGTAGCTGTCGCCGAACAATTTGTCGGCGATCCGCTTCATGTGGACGAGATTGTCGGGATCGGCGCCGATGCCGCCCAATATGCCCAGCACGAACTGGATGAACAGCGGTCCCGACACCAGGCCCCGGTCGCGGAAATGCGCCAGCGAGTAGAGATGGCCGACATCGTAGCATTCGAATTCGAAGCGTGTGCCGCAGCCCTTGCCCAGTCTTTCAAGCACACCCTCCATGTCGGCGAAAGTGTTCTTGAAGATGGTGTCGCGGGTGGCTTCCAGCAGCTCCGGTTCCCACTCGTGCTGCCATTCCCGTGGCTTGTCGAGCATGGGAAACAGCGCGAAATTCATCGAACCCATGTTGAGTGAGCACATTTCGGGTTCGGCCCTGAGCGGTGCAGCCAGCCGCTGATCCAGTGTCATCAGCGACGAGCCGCCGGTGGTGATGTTGATCACCGCATCAGTCGCCTGCTTGATGCGCGGCAGGAACTGCATGTAGACGTCCGGATCGGCGGTCGGGCGGCCGTCCCTGGGGTCACGGGCGTGCAGATGCAGGATCGAGGCGCCGGCCTCGGCGGCGGCGATCGCGTCGGTGGCGATCTGGTCCGGCGTCACCGGCAGATAGGGCGACATCGACGGCGTGTGCACCGAGCCGGTGACGGCGCAGGTGATGATGACTTTTCGCGAGGCCATGCTTTTACCCTTCGACCGGCAGGTCGAGTTCGGACGCCAGAACCTCCAGCGAGTCGCCGATGATGGCGATGATCTCGCCGACCTGTTCGCGCGTGACGATCATCGGCGGCGCGACCATGAAATTGTCGCCGTCGACGCCGCCCTTGACCCTGCGGCCATAGATGATCAGCCCGCGTTCATAGGCGAGGTCGAGCAGCCGCTGCGTGGCCTTTTTGGTCTGGTCGATCGGCCTCAGGGTCTCGGGATCGGCAACCATCTGGACGCCTGTGAGCAGGCCCTTGCCGCGTACGTCGGCGATGAACGGAAACCGCTTCGCCAGCCCCTTCAGCCCGTCCATCAGCACGTCGCCCATGGCAGCCGCATTGGTGATCAGGTCGAGCCGGTCCATTTCGCCGAGCACGGCCAGCCCGGCGGCGCAGGCCAGCGGATTGCCGGCATAGGTGTGGCCGTGCTGGAAGCCGCCGGCGGCGAGCAGCGGCTGCACCAGCCGCATCGGTGCGGCCAGCGCGCCAAGCGGCGCATAGCCGGAGCCCAGCCCCTTGGACAACGCGACGATGTCGGGCTTGCAGTTCCAGTGGTCGCCGCCGAGGAATTTGCCGGTACGGCCGGCGCCGCTCATCACTTCATCATGGATGAGCAGGATGCCGTAGCGGTCGCAGATCTCGCGGATGCGCGGATAGTAGCTGTCCGGCGCCACCAGCGCTGAGGTCGCAGCACCCCCGATCGGCTCCATGATGAAGGCCACCACGCTGTCTGGACCTTCCGCCAGGATCTTCTCCTCCAGCATGTCGGCATAGCGGATGCCGCGCTGTTCCATCGAAAGATTGTCGCGGTCGCGCCAGGCGTTCGGCGCCGGCACGGTCGGCATCACCCGCATCATCGGCTCGAAAGTTTCGGCCAGCGCATCGTCGCCGGTGATCGACAGCGAACCCAGCGTGCCGCCATGATAGGAGGGGAAGCGCGTGATCACCTTCCAGCGGCTTGCCTGGCCGGTGGCGACGGCCCATTGCCGCGCCAGCTTGATGCAGGATTCGGTCGCCTCCGAGCCGCCCGAGACGAAGAAGATGCGGTCCATGCCTTCCGGCAGCTTGCCGGCCAGCTCACGTGCCAGTTCTTCGGCCGGCTCGTTCTCGAAATGCAGGCGGTAGGCGAAGGTGGCGCGGTCCATCTGCCGCTTCATGGCATCCAGCACATTGCGGTTGGAATGGCCGATATTGGCGACCATCGGGCCGCTCGAGCCGTCGATGAAGCGGCGGCCGTCCTGCGTCCACATATAAATGCCCTCGGCGCGGTCGATCAGCGGCCGGCGCAGGCTGGACAGATAGAACAGGTGCGATTCTCGCCGGGCGTCAGTGTCTTGAGCGGCGATCTGGACTTTCGACATGTCAGGACTTTCCGAGGTAACGATCGAGGACATTCTTGGTAACGCGTTCGACCATCGGGTCTTGTCGTAGCAGGCCAGCGACCCATTCGCAGCTTCCGGCGTGGAACACCTCGCCCTTGCCGCGCGGGAAATTGACGATCATGCCATTGCCGCGTTTGACTTTTTCCAGATTGGCGTCGCTTCCCTCGCCGAACAGCGTCTCGGCGGTGAAGCGGCCATCCTCGTCGTTGAGGAACTGGTCCTCAATCGGGACATCGGCGCTTTCCTCGACCTGGGACGCCATCCCGACGGCGAGAACCTGCAGGCCCTCGGGCGCGCCGCTGGTCGCCGTGGGGTAGGGCAGGCCGCCGCGTATCTCGAACTCGAGCCCGTCGACCTCATAGCCATAGACATGGCTGTCGGCGCCCAGCAGGTCACCGTAGTAGATGCCGGTGCCGGCGAACGCCCAGTGTTCCGGCCGGTAGACCGGGAAGCCACGCACGCCGCGCGGCGCGCAGCCGCCCCAGCCGGCATAGAGGCCACGGGTCGCATTGAGCCCGAAGGTCGCTGATCCCGGCCGGCCGATTTCCGGCGCCTCCCAGGAATTGGTGGCGCGGGTGACGTCGCTGCCTGGGAGATAGGCTGGATCCTCGGCGCGGGCGCGGTACTTGTAACAGACTTGGCGACGGCCCTCGTCCTCGAGCCTGGTCTGCCACATGAAATTGCCGGCGAAGCGCGCTGCATGGCCGCCGCGTGTCACATAGGCGTCGACGGCATCGCGCATTTCCCAGGTCCAATATTCGTCATGGCCGACGAAGACGGCGCAGTCATAGCCGTCGAGAATCTCCGGCGAGACATGCAGATCGTGCTGGCTTGCGAGATCGACCTGATAGCCTGCCCGTTCGGCGAAGCGGAAGAAGTGGCTGTCATAGCTGGCCCAGCCCGACGACGCGTATTTCTTCGAATGGCCGGTGGCGAGCGCCCATTCCATATGCGGATAACGCGGCACCGTCTTCGGCGGCACGGCGACCTCCAGAGGCACGCGCGGCGCATCTTTCGGCAGCACGACGAAGCCACGGCACCAGGGCCGTTGCGTCGACACGATGGGCGAATACTGGTTGCGATCCGGCCCGGTGATGCCCTGGTAATGGTTGGAGCCGCCCCAGGTGTTGTAGGCGAGCCAGGTGCCTGTCGCCGCCACCTGCAGCACACGGCCGGGCTTCTTGCCGGGCAGGGGCGCGACGATGAACAGATGGTGGCAATGGATCGACTTGCCGTCACGGCCGTCGGCGGTCAGCGTCACCCGGTAGGTGCCGGACGGCCAGTCGCTCCCGATACGGAATTCGAATGAAGCGTCCCAGCCGCAGCCTTCGGCCGAGCACTGGTCGGGCGTGTGCTGCCAGCGCGCCGCGATGTCCGCCTGCTCGAACACTTTCGTCTCAGTGCCGCCGTCGCGGACGATTGCAATGTTGAATCGCGAGGCCATCGAACTGACATGCAATGCCACCGTTTCGCCGACGCGATAGGAAAACCGGTCGCTGTAGCACCAGATCTCGCCGCGCTCGCCATCCATCTCAGGCCATTCGTAATAGTGGCCGCGCACCGCGTGCCGGCGCTGCTCGGGCGTCAGTCCGAAATCGGGGAACTCGGTCGGCAGTTGGGTCATGAACACCGGAGAAGTTCGAAGGCCGCCATTTCGGCGATCTGCCGGTCCAGCGTCAAATGGAAACGATCGGGCCAGCATTCGTTAGCCGCGCCCTTGGCCCCTGAGGTCAAAGAGACTATCTCCACAAAGGGCGGCGTTTCCGCCACGGGGGTCGGCATGCTCAGAGTGCAAAAGGTCAAGGTCGACGAGATCTACGTGCCGACGGCGCGCAAGAAGACGTTGCATCCCGAGACCGTCCGCCATCTGGCCGAGGACATTCTGGAAAACGGCATGAAGACGCCGATCCAGGTCCGCCATGACGGCAAGCGCCATATCCTGGTCGAAGGCCTGCATCGGCTGGAAGCGGCCAAGTGGCTCGGCGAGACCGAGATCGAGGCCTATCTGGTGCAAGCCAAGCGCCACTGACACGTCGATAGAACATCCAGTTTCTCGATCAGATATGCTGCTTTGATAAGCCGAATGCCTCGGCGTTTGGCGGAAACGCGCCCGTCGCTTCGCCATCCTCGGGTCTCCGCGACGGAGCTGCGCTCCTGCTTCGCCCGTGGATGACGAAGGTTGGTGACGCCTCGGGCCAATCGAGACGATGCTGACATTTTTTCGCCGGCGGTGTCGGTTTGCGGTTCATCGGCTCGTCCTTGGGACGGACGCCAGATCAAACGCACACCGAGGACATCATGACCACCAAGCTCGATATCGCCCCCGCCAATGACCGCGAACTGGTTCTCGGCCGCATCATCGATGCGCCGCGCGAGAACGTCTATCGCTGCTGGACCGATCCGAAACTGGTGACGCAGTGGTTCGCGCCAAAGCCGTGGACGACACCGCGCGCCGAGATGGATGTGCGCACCGGCGGCTCCAGCCTAGTCGTCATGGCTGGCCCCGACGGCAATGAATTCCCCAACCCTGGCGTCTTCCTCGAAGTCGTTCCCGGCAAGAAGATCGTCTTTACCGACGCCTACACCCAGGCTTGGGAACCGTCGGAAAAGCCGTTCATGACCGGCGTGCTGACCTTCGAGGACGAGGGCAGCGGCAAGACTCGCTACATTGCGCGGGTCCGGCACTGGAGTGTCGCCGACCGCGAACAGCACGAGAAGATGGGCTTTCACGAGGGCTGGGGCCAGTGCACCGACCAACTCGAAGAACTCGCCAAAACGCTTTGATCAGCCAAACACTTTGATCAGCAAGACGCTTTGATATCGGCAGGACGCGAGGAGATCGATATGTCCAAAACCCTGTTTTTCGCCTTTTTTGCTTCGGTCGCAGCGCTTGTTGGCTGCCCAGGCACCACCCATGCAGAGGAGACAAAATCCGCCATGACGACCGCAACGAACGCACTGCCGAAGCCGGAAAAGTCCGGCCTGCTGCCGATCAACGACCTGAACTACTACTATGCCATCTACGGCAAGGGCGAGCCGCTGCTTCTGCTGCATGGCGGCTTCGGCACAACGGACATGTTCGCGCCGATCCTGCCGAAATTTGCCGAAAACCGCACTGTCATCGGTATCGACCTGCAAGGTCATGGCCGCACCGCGCTCGGCGACCGGCCATTCAGCGTGGAGGCGATTGGCGACGACATGGCCGATATCGTCAAGGCGCTCGGCTACGACAAGGTCGACGTCATGGGCTATTCGCTTGGGGGCGGTGTCGCCTTTCGCATGGCCGTCCAGCATCCCGAATCGGTGCGCCGGCTTGTCCTGGTCTCGACCGGCTACGCTACGGACACACCGATGTACAAATCCTATGTCGCGGTGGCGCCGCATCCCGAGGATTTTCCGAAGCTCCTCGATACGCTGGGCAACTTCATGCGTCAGAATCGCGATTATTCCGCCGACGTCGCCAAGCTGAAGATGCCGGTCATGCTGGCCTATGGCGACAGCGACATGTACAAGCCCGAGCACGAGATCAAGTTCTACCAGATGCTTGGCGGCGGCCTGAAGGACGCCGGCTGGATGCGCGAGAACATGTCGCAGAACCGCCTCGCGATCCTGCCCAACCGCACCCACTACGACGTCTTCTTCGCCCCCGAACTGACGGCCGCGGCGCTGCCGTTCCTCAGCGGCGAGACCAAAGTGAAGACCTGGGACGAGGTGGTCAGCGAAACGGAATGACTGCCTGCCTATTCCCGGCCGCCGTCTCCCATGAGACGGCTGGCGGTCTTGTTTATGAAGCCTTCGACCGGCGCGGTTGCCTGAGATGCTTGATGCCGCTCATCTCGACAAAATTCGTCGCCGCGTCCCAGAGATAGTCGCCGTAGAGAAACGGCTCAAAGAGCTCAGTGCCCGCCAGCGGCAACGGCGCGATCTCGGCGTCGACACGTGGTTCGTAGAAAAACGGGATCGAGAAGCGCGTCGTCTTCGGCGCAATCACCCGGTGCCGCGTTGCCCGGACACCCCCGCCGGTCCAACGTTCCAGCAGTTGGCCGAAATTGACCGCCAGCGTACCGTTGGCCGGCGGCACATCGATCCATTCGCCGGCAAGGGTCTTTGCTTGCAAGCCCTCGACGCCGTCCTGCGCCAGCAAGGTGACGAAGCCGGAATCGGCATGCTCGCGGCCGATGATAGTGCGTGTCTCGCCCTTATGGACAACCGAAAATTCCGACCCGCTCGTGTCGATGCCGGCATTGGCGTCACGCAAGGGATAGCGGATCAGCCGCAGCGTCGAGATGCCATGCTCGAAATAGGCATTGAAAATGGTTTCCGGCAGGCCAAGGCCGCGGGCGATCGAGCGCATCAGCGCGCTGCCCACCGCCTCCATAGCGCGGTAGTAATCCGCTGCTACCGCGCGCCAGCCGGGCAGGGCGTCTTCGGCCGGCAAGGGAGTCGACTCGCACAACGGATCGCCGGAAGCCGGGGTACGCGCCGGATGGGCAAGGTCCGGTCCCATGTCGATGCCTTCCTTGTAGGAGACGGCGGTCGGCTGCAGCGGGAACCAGCCGCGATAGACGTTCTTTTTTGTGCGGTCGAAATTCCAGCGCAGCAGTTTCTGCTTTTCGGTGTCGGCAAGCGAGAAGATGCGCAGCAATTGCGCGCGCCTGTCCGGCGTCAGCCAATCGTCGCCGGGAAAGTCCCGGACCGCCATGAAGCCCATCCCGGAGGCGGCCGCCATGATCCTGGCGTCGGTGCGGTCGCGAGCGGGCGAGGGCGGCCCGAACAGGTCCGCAATGCCGATGGTCTCGATGTCCCGCGTCATGACTTCAGTCCCACCCGCATCACCATAATCGATGACGTTGTATCAAAGCTTTTCAATTGACCCAATCGGTCCCGCAACTACCTTGCAGCCTATTCTCTCCAACAATGGATCCGAGCGATGGCAAGATATGAGGGCGGATGCCTGTGCAAGGCGGTGCGCTACCGCACGGATGCAGCCCCGATCAACGAGCGCATCTGCCACTGCCGGGTTTGCCAGAAGGCGATCGGCGCCGCCTTCAATGCACGCGTTCTGTTTCGCATCGACGATGTGACGGTCGACGGGCCGCTGGCGACGATAAACTCCTCGCCGGAGCTCAAGCGCGGCTTCTGCCCGAGCTGCGGCACGACGATGTTCTCCCGGCGCGATTCCGCGGGCATCATCGGCGTCACCACCGGTTCGCTCGACGACCCCACGGTTTTCAAGCCGCAAATGCATATTTTCACGGCCTCGAAGCAGCCCTGGCTGGTGCTCGATGACGGCCTGCCGCAATACGAAGGCGCGCCGCCGCCAGGCTGAAAGCTTCTTCCTTCTCCCCTTGTGAGGGCTTTGCATGAAGGGTGTGCTTAACCTGATTGGCCTACTGGGCGTCTTTTGAAGGCGTCTAAGGCCTCGCCTTGTCGCCC
>NZ_JAMYQF010000073.1:0-26242 GCF_040320745.1 Mesorhizobium sp. M0621
AGGTGGCTGAAGGGTTTTTTGTCCCTCTTGATCGCTCTCTTCCAACTCCGGCCCAAGCCGGTCGCCGCTTAGGGGCCGGATTGTTCACGGTCGACTCAATAACAAAAAGCGCCGGCCTCGCGGTCAGCGCTTTTTGCTTGGGGCAGGGAAGCCCTTGGTCTTAGTTCGCCGTGCAGAAATGCTGCTCGCCGTCATTACCGGTGAACGTGCCGGTGCGGGAATTGAAGGTGCGGTAGCGGTCCGAGCAGTATTCGTACCAGTCACGCGTCCACGGCTCGGCATAACGATCGGCGTAGACAACCCTCGGCTCCGCATAGTAGCGGCGGACCGGGGCCGGGCGCACCACGACGTCACGATCGTAGTAACCGTCGTCGTAGTAGCGGTCAGCGTCGGGTGGCGGCCGGTCATTGGCCAATGCACCACCGATCAGCGCGCCGGCCGCGAGGCCGAGCACGCCGGCGGCAATGGCATCGCCGTTGCCGTGATGACGGTGCCAGTCACGTGCGTTGGCGGCGGGCAAGGCCGAAAGCGTGGTGGCGACCACGGCAGCGGACAGGACGGCAGTCTTGAAAATTCGGTTCATCTTGGTCTCCTTCGTACCGGCCCGTGCAGTTTCGGGGATGCGGTCCGGCTTTACCAAAGACTAATATGCAACCGTGGCTGAACGGGGGCTGAACGGATTTCGACGTGTTGATTCAAAAACAGGCGTCAAGGATCACACGCTCTCAAGAGGGCGAAACTGCTTGCCGTCGCCGAGCCGGCTCAGCCGACCGACAGGTTGACGGCCTTCGGACCCTTGCCACGCTTGTCCGGCTCGGTGTCGAATGACACTTTCTGCCCATCCTCGAGACCGGAAAGACCTGACGCCTGCACGGCTGAAATATGGACGAAAACATCCTTCGCGCCATCATCGGGCGTGATGAAGCCGAAGCCCTTGGCATGGTTGAAGAATTTGACGGTGCCGGTCTGCGGCATGGGAAGCTCCTTTGTCCCATAAACTCCAGTCTCGGGCCGGCAAATGCCCGAGTGGAAATTTGTCCTTTATTTTAGCGTCATCGGCAAGAGAAAGTTTTGCGGGCAGCCAAAGGGCGTCGCGGCGCGCCTCGGATCCTTGTTCTCATGCATATCGTTCCCCCCGAACCGGCCACTTTTGGGCGACATGCATTGGTCTGCGTCTTCGGCACGAAAAAGGCGCGACGAATATCGCCGCGCCTTTCAAAATTCAGATCCCTCTCCAAGCCAGGTTCAGGCGTTGGAGCCTCCGTCGCGCGTCCGAGGGACGTCCCGATGGCTCAGGCAGCGCGGAGGTTGACGGCCTTGGGGCCCTTGCCCATGCGGTCCGGCTCGACGTCGAAGGTAACCTTCTGGCCGTCGACGAGCGTGCGCAGGCCGGAGGCCTCGATCGCGGAAATATGGACGAACACATCCTTGGCGCCGCCATCGGGCGTGATGAAACCGAAGCCTTTGGTCGCGTTGAAGAATTTAACGGTGCCGGTCTGGGCCATTGGGGAAACTCCTTCACCCGTTCAGTCTTTGGTGGTCCTGCCCGCCGCCTGGCGCAAAGGGCAGTTCCCGGTGGTTGCTTCGGCAGTCATGCATTGGCGCATGGTCAAACCCCCCGCCGAAAACGGGGCCGTCAGAGATTCACAGTATCGGGGAAAGGTCGTCCAAAACGTTCCGCTCTCCGGGTCGCAAATGCCCGAACACGGAATTTATCGCACGGAAACGTGATGGTTGCAAGATAGCGCCGCGGGGCGCCGCACTGGGCGCATCCCGACGCATGGATCGACTGACCTGAGCATCGATCGGCTCGGCATAAGCTTGCTTGCCGGCCGGGTCATCGGCCAGAGCCGGGCCACGAATAGGCCAGATGTCGAGGTGGCAGAGGAAGCTGACGCCGGCCATGGCGTCCAGACGCAGTTTCCGTCTGAAGGACTGCAAACGAGGGTTGCATTTAGCAAGGGAATGGCGAGGATTGGCAACAGGGGACACGATCGTGGGAGATCAACATGAAATTTCTGGCGGCAATCTTTTCGCGACAGGGTTTTGCTATCCTGTTGCTGTCGGCAATTCTTGCCGCCTGCACCGTCGTCGTCGATGACGGGCCGGGGCCGCGTCCGCCACGGCCCGAACCGCAATATTGCAGCAAGCAGTACGAGCCGGTCTGTGCCCGGCGCGGCGGCGACCGGCAGACCTTCGCCAATGCCTGCCTTGCCGACCGGGCCGGCTATCGCATCGTGCGCGACGGTCCGTGCCGCGACGGTGGCGGTGGCGGCGGCGAAGAGCAGACGTTCTGCACCCGCGAATATGCGCCGGTATGTGCTCGTCGGCACGGCGAGATGCGTACCTTCCCCAACGCTTGCGAGGCTCGCGCCGCGGACTATCGCGTCGTTGACGACGGGCCGTGCTGACAGGGCAGGGATCGCCTACTGATCCACGCCGACATAGGCCTTGCCCTTCAGCAACGCTGCCAGATGGGCGGCATTTGACGCGGCCATCTCGACCATGCCGGCGACCGCTTCCGGGGTCTTCGGCAAGTCGACATAGTTGACGTCGCCCATCGCCTCGCCAACCCAGTAGACGCCGCCATTGGCCGGAATGGTGAAGCCGACATCGTTGAGCGCCCGGAAGCATTCGGCGTGGCAATGATGTGCGCCATCTTGTCGCCGACGATCGCCACCAGTGCCGCCTTGCCGGCCGCCGGCACGGCCCTTGTCGTCGGTTTCCTCGAGAAAGTCGTCCATGCGCTCCATGACGCGCTTGGCGACGCTCGACGGCTGGCCCATACAGATCGGCAGGCCTAGGATGAAGTATCGGCGGCGACGATCTTCTGGCGTAGCTTCGGCCGGTCGTCGCCCTTGCCCATGTCGGAGAGCACGCCGGGCTTGATGTCATGATCGAGCGCTCGCACAACCTCGCCCTTCACTCCATGCGGTCTCAGGGCCGAAAGCAGATCGGCGACCATCTTGTCGGTGGAGGATTTTTCCTTGCCGTTGGAGGCTTTCAGCGAGCAATTGATGGCGAAGGCGGTGAGGGAATTTGGGGCTCCTGCATATGGCTCTGCAGGCTCAACGTCGCGAGGCGTCGACGGTTGCGCGGTGATTGCGTCCTAAGTATCGCGGCGAGCAGACTCTCCGGTATGCTCCCTCTAAACTGGAAAGGCCCCGTCGGCCGGGCCGGCGTAAAGCTCGCGACCGTCTTGGTCGGAAATGCGCAGGCGATCGGGGATTTGCGGCATGGCCAGCGTGTGGAACAGCGCGGTGGCGCCCTGCAGGGCGGCGCGCAGGTTCGGCGCTTCCAGCGACACCTTATCGAGCGTGGCTTCGTCTGCGTCGCGCGACCGGTAGAACTCGATGAAGAAGTTCAAGCAAGCCTCCGTGGCAGAGCGTTGCGCGGGCCTGTTCAGTCAATTCGCCGCCTCACACAGGGACGACGGTGAAGGCGCTTGAGGCGCCCTCCAGTTGTCAGCCCTTCGACTTTGGCTTCAGGCTGCTCTCGGCCTGCTTGACCGACGAGCCGAACGGGGAGGCGGGCTTGGCCACGACCTTGTCCTTCTTCGGCTTGCGCGTTTCGCGGTTGCTTCGCTGTTGACCCTTGGACATGTCGTGCTCCTGTTGCGTGTTGGCTTGGTTTTGCTGGAGTCTCAGACAACCGGGTCGTTGGCAACGACCGGGTTGTCAGTAACAACCGGGTTGTCGGCCGGTTCGAGATTGTCTTCGGTGGTGACCCGCTCATGGGTCTCCTGCTCGCTGCGGATGCGGTATTGCGGCGAGCCGTCCTTGACCGGCAGCCTGCTCTTGATCTGGAACAGTTCGGCGGTCTTCTGGACGAGGCCGGTACGGCTCTTCATGCGCACGGTCTGACCGATCGCAAACTGGTGCGCGGGCGTGTCGGTGCGCGGGCGCGCATTCTGCTGGAAACGGATCATGCTGCATTCTCCCTGTCGCGCTTCAGCGCTGTTTCGAGTTCGAGGTAATCGATGGCGACAAGCTGGCTGGTGGGCGGGTTTTTCACTGCCCTTGCCGGCAGATGGATGAAGGTGGCGACGCGGCGCCAGGCAAGCCGCGACATGCCCTCGATCAACTCTTCGTCGTGATCGATGTCGTAGTCGCCGGCCGGCAGCTGCCCTTCCAGTCCGCCGAGCACGAAAGGTGCCGCGAAATGCACGATGGAGTGGGTGGTGCGGTCCGGCATTGTCTTACCTATGCAAAGCAGCGGTGCTGAAAGCAAAAAAGCGGGGACGAGCCCCGCTTTCCTATTTCCGGCAGTCGCTGGAAATAAGCCGCTTTCGAGAGCTGCCAGTACATCCGTGGTCAGCGTTCATCGAATTCGGCCGGATCAGATCAATTGCAAACTGGCGGCCGACTCGCGGCCCTTGGTGTCGCGCTCCAACTCGAACCGTAGCTTCTGGCCTTCGGCGAGGCCGGGAAAGCCGGCGCGCTCCAGCGCGCTGACATGGACGAAAACGTCCTTGCCGCCATCGGTTGGCTGAATGAAGCCAAAGCCCTTCTGGCCATTGTAAAACTTCACGGTTCCGGTGTTCATGTGGGTCTTTCGAAAGAATGAGACATGGCCGCGGAGCGAATAGGCCGCGCGCCCGGTATCGATGATTTGGAATGAGATTGGCGGGTCGAGAACCTCTGACGCCGCGAGATGCCAATTCTGGCCCAAAGCGATCCTGTCTATATAGGCTGATAGGGTTGATTGTTCAAGAAGATTCATGAAGAACTCGGACGACGGCAAAAAAATAGATCGCTATAATTATTTGAAAAATCCTGATATGGCTCAATGGCTTTCAAAAAAATGCTTAAATTTACGCTGGGTCGATTTTCCCGGCATTTGCATTTTATTTGTTCCCCCGGAAGGATAAAAACCATGGTTTCCGTCAGAACCCCGAGAGGCACGACCGTAGCGATCAACCCGATCATCAAGCCAACCAACATACAAGCCGGTGCCGCCGGCCCGACCGGCAAGCCGATGATCGTCAAGTCGGCACGCCTGACCATCAGAAGCGATGAGGCGGCAAGGCGAACGATCGCCGATACCGATGGCACCGTGAGGCGGGCCAGACAGGTCGCCGAGACCAACCGCCTGATCTGACCTTCGCCACCGATGGGAAGGGCTGGACCCCAAGCGAAGCCTTGAACCCGCCGCGCCGATGGCCTAGATCGCCACAGGCGGACAAAACACGGCAGGTTTCCCATCAACAGAGATCAGAGACGAGCGGCGGGCACGGGAGCCAGATCTGGCGCTGGAGGACAGCCACCGCTGGGGCTCGACCAGCGTGTGCACCAAGCGCTGCAGCTGCATCAGGCCGGTCGCCGGCAAGAGGCCGAGGCGATCTACCGGCAGGTGCTGGCGCAGAAGGCCGATCACGCCGCCGCCGCGCATTTCCTCGGGTTGCTGCTGCACCAGACCGGGCGCAGCGCCGAAGGACTGGACCTGATCGAACAGTCGGTGCGCCTGCAGCCCGGCAATCCGGATTTTCAAAACAATCTCGGCACGGTGCTCCGCGACCTCGGCCGGGTCGCTGCGGCCGTCGACTGCTTCCGCAAGGCGGTGACCCTGCGGCCCGATCAGTTGGCGGCGCGCGACAATCTCGGTTCAGCGCTGAAGCAACTCGGTCAGTTCGAAGGCGCCGAAGAGATCTATCGTGGCACGGTCGGGCGCAATCCTTTCCACGCCCGCGCCCGCATCGGGCTTGCCGAAACGCTGCAAGAAGCGGGACGCCTGGATGAGGCGCTTGCCGTCTTCCGCGAAGCGCTGGCGATCCGGCCCAAGGATGGCGACCTGCTGCACGGGCTCGGCGTCGGGCTGATGGAAAAGGGCAAGCTCGATGAAGCCGCCGATCTTTTCCGGCAGGCGCTGGCGGTCGACCCCGGCATGGCGAGAGCCTGGCTGATGCTGACGCAGGTCAAGCGCCAGAAGGAACGTGACAGCGAATTGACCAGTATGGAGGCTCAGCATGCCAAGGCGCCGCAAGACAGCCTGGCGCGCATGCAGTTGTCCTTCGGTCTCGGCAAGGCCAATGACGATCTGAAGGATTATGGCCGGGCCTTCGACTATTTCGCCGAAGGCAATGCGATCCGCCGCAAGGGCATCGACTATGACCAGGCCAAGACGCGGGCCGAGTTCGAGGCGATGAAGGCAACCTTCGATGCCGGCTTCTTCGAAAAGCACAAGCCGAGCACGATCAGCGACGACACGCCGATCTTCGTCGTCGGCATGCCGCGCTCGGGCACGACGCTGGTCGAGCAGATCATCGCCAGCCATCCCCAGGTCTACGGCGCCGGCGAGCTCAGCATCCTGAAAACGGCGGTCGGCAAGCAGTTTCCCCTGACCATGAAGGGCGGCTTCCCGGCAGGGATCGCCGATATGCCTGACAAGGTTTTTGCCGAGGCCGGCGAGGCCTATCTCGACATGCTGCACGGCCGCTATCCCGGCTTCAAGCATGTCACCGACAAGATGCCGGGAAACTTCCTGCTGATCGGCTTCCTGCATCTGATGCTGCCGAAGGCCAAGATCGTCCATTGCGCACGCGATGCGGCGGCCACCTGCCTGTCGATCTACAAGGTGCATTTTCGTGGCGATAGCCATCGCTATGGCTACGATCTCGGCGAACTCGCCGATTTCCACAATCTCTACACCGACATCATGGCGCATTGGCACACCGTGCTGCCAGGCGTCGTGCATGATGTGCGCTATGAGGATTTCGTCGCTGACCAGGAAGGCCAGACGCGGGCGCTGATCGCCCATCTGGGCCTGCCCTGGGACGATGCGGCGTTGTCCTTCCACGAGACCGACCGGCCGGTGCGCACGGCGTCCGCCGCGCAGGTGCGCCAGCCGATGTATCAGGGCTCGGTCGATCTGTGGAAGCGCTATGGCGACCGGCTGAAGCCGCTGCTGGATAGGCTGGATTAGCGGCCTGGTTGCAGTTTAGCCGAAGGGCCACGTCGCGGCATGGATCCTATGGTCTGCGCCGCGTCGCTTCGCTCCTTGCTCCGCCATACATGACGAAGCGATGGAAGCGCCGCGCTCGCGCGACGCGCTTGGAGTATTTCGCGTGCAGGCCCCCTTGGACCGGGCGCGCCTACAACTCTATGAATGGCTTGAAGCCACCGAAGATCATGCGCTTGCCGTCGAACGGCATTTTCTCCCAATCGGCCTTCAAACGCGGATCTGCCATCACCTTGGCCATGACGGCATCGCGGCTCTCCCGCGATTCATAGACGGCCCAGGCGAAGACGACGATCTCGTCGTCCTTGGCCTGCACGGCACGCGGGAAGGACGTGACCTCGCCATAGGGTACGTCGTCGCCGATGCATTCGACATAGGCGAGCGCGCCGTGTTCCATCCATATAGGGCCTGCGAGATTGGCCAGCTTCTTGTAGTCGTCGAGTTTTGCCTTGGGTACGGCAAGCATGAAGCCATCGACATAGGACATTGTGGGTCTCCTCGTGGAAGTTCAAAGCGCCTCACCGGCGCCAGCCGGTGAGGGACTTGGCCATTGGCGATAGATCAGGCTTTCTTCGTCGGCGCGTTCATCGCCCACTCGACGCCGAACGGGTCGCGCATATTGCCCCACTGGTCACCCCAGAACATGACCTGGAGCGGCACGGCGACTTCGCAGCCGGCATCGACGGCGCGCTTCCACCAGGCATCGATGTCGTCGCTGCCGAGATGGAGCTGCATGGTATAGCCTTGCGGCTTGACGGCGGGCATCCCGTTTTCGGGATAGAAATCGGAGAGCATCAGCGTCGAACCGTTGATGTGGAGATGGATGTGCATGGTGCGGCCTTTTTCGTCCGCCGGATAGGCAAAGACCTGCTCCGCCCCGAAGGCCTTCTTGTAGAATTCGGCGGCCTTGAAGGCGCCATCCAGCTGCAGGTAAGGGGTCAATCCGCCGAGCACTTTGGCTGCGGGCTGAACGGGGGTCTGATCAGTCATGTCTTGCTCCTCTTTGCGTTTGGCTTGGCCTTGCGAGACATAGGACGCATGAGGTGACGGCGATCCTACATGGCCTCGAATTTTCTTCGAAGGCTGTGTCTGGACAGACCGGGCAACCGGCGGGCTTGAGCGAGAGGCGTGAAATGAACTTGCGCCGACGCCCCCCAATCAGAGCGCAATTCTCGCAGCTCCCGGTCTAGAACAGGTGGATCATCCGATGCTTCCTCAACTCCTGAGGCGACCATGATCCTCTACTATCAGACCCACTCACCCTTCGCGCGCAAGGCGCTCGTCTTCGCTCATGAGGTCGGTATTGCCGATCGGCTCGAGGTCATTCATCACGAGACCAGTCCGACGTTGCACAATGCTCGGGTCTACGCCGAAAATCCCCTCGGCAAAGTGCCGGTGTTGCTGCGGCCCGGCGCGTCGCCGATCTTCGATTCCGATGTCATCTGCGCCTATCTCGACACGCTGCATGATGGCCGCAATCTGCTGCCGCAAGACGGCGAGGCGCGCTGGCAGGCGTTGCGGCTGCAGTCGGTCGCCCAGGGCCTCGCGCAGATAGGCATAGGCTTGCGCTGGGAGACGGACAGGCGACCCGAACAGTTGCGCTATAGTGCTCTCGCCGACGGATTCCGGGAAAAGATCGAGGCGAGCTATGACTGGATCGAAAGCATGCTGGACGACGAGGCACCGCTCCATGTCGGCCATATTGCGCTCGCCACCACCTTGTCCTGGATGGCGTTCCGGCACCTCCCGCCTTTTCGCTCACGGGCGCGACTGACGCGCTGGTTCGAGGCTTTCGAAAGGCGCGTATCGATGCAGGCGACACCGCTTTCGGGCGATACGCATGACTGATCAGCAGGCGCCTCGATCAGGGTGCTCTGCAGATACGAGGGCCGTTCTGCGGGTCGATGACGATTTCGGGCCAGCCGATGTCCTTGCGCAGTTCGATCGGCAGTGAAAGGAGGGCGCGCTCGCTGCGATAGCGGGCGCGAGCCTGCGCGTAACGGGTGGCAGCGCGACCTATGGATGACAGGGTGAACATGATGCTTTCTCCTCGGTTGAAGCCGGCATCATCGTGTCGGCATCCCAAGGACGTGGCAGGTTCAGGCGATCCGACAGATCCGCTGATTTTTTTATTGCATCCGCAATTGGATCGAGGCGACTATTACCGACGCGGTTTACTTCAGGCAGCCGTTTCCAAACGTTCGATCGTTTCTAGATCGGCCTTCTTGGCCTCTCCTTCGATAGCAAGGTCGTAGCTCGCCTGCATGTTCATCCAGAACTGCGGCGTGGTTCCGAAGAACTTCGCAAGACGTAGCGCCGTGTCGGGCGTTACCGGTGTCGTCTCGCCGGCCAGACGCTCGATGCGCGTGCGCGGAACATGCAGCTTCTTGGCCAGCGTGTAAGGTTTCAGCCCAAGCGGCACGAGATATTCCTCGCGGAGGATTTCTCCCGGATGAATATGTGGGTTGATGTTCAGCATTTGAAAACCTCAATGGTAGTCGGTTATTTCGACATCCTCGGCTTGTCCGTCCACCCAGCGAAAGCAAATGCGAAACTGATCGTTGATGCGGATCGAGTGTTGACCGGCGCGGTTGCCTTTTAGCGGCTCAAGCCGGTTTCCGGGAGGCGTCTTCAGGTCTGATAGTTCGGCGGCATTGTCGATCATGAATAGCTTCCGCTGGGCTGATCGGACAAGGTCCGACGGGAACCCCTTAGGAGCCTTGCCGCTCGAAACGGCCTCGCTGGTCTTGTCCTTGAACGAGCGTATCATCAGCCGTATCCGATGTACGTACCGTCGCATGATACGTTCCGGAAGTCAAGGAAACGTCTCATGGATGATACGAACCTCGGCCGGTCCTCGACAGGCTAGGGCTTCATTGGCAGGGAATCCCACCCGTTGCCAAATCTTCAGCCACTTACCTCGGCCACCAAGCGGAAGAACTCCTCGGGGTCCTCGACTTCGATCAGCTTCCGCTTGTCGATCAGCCAGAAGCGGTTGCCGATGGCGCGGATGAAGGAGCGGTCGTGCGAGGCGAGCACGCAGCTTGCCTGATGCGCCAGCAGCTCGGCTTCCAGCGCTTCCTGGCCGTCGATGTCGAGATGGTTGGTCGGCTCGTCGAGCAAATAGAAGTTGGGGTTGGCGAGCCTGAGCGCCAGCATCATCAGCCGTGCCTTCTGGCCACCGGACAGCACGCCGATCCTTTTCTCTTGCATCTCGATGACCACGCCGGCGCCGGCCAGCAACGAGCGGGCGCGCTGCTCTCCGACATCGTAGCGGCGCGAGACCAGCCCCAGCGGCGTGTCCTCGCCGCTGATGCCGGACAGCGCCTGATCGCTGTAACCGAGCACCGTCGACGGCGTCACCTTCACATCCCGCACCGTGTCCGGTTCGACAATGGCGTTGCGGATCAAGGTGACGAAGCGCGACTTGCCGACGCCATTGCGGCCGAGCAGGACGATGCGGTCGCCCTGGCAGATGTGGCGCTTGCCAGTCCTGAACAGCAGCGTGCCGTCGGGCGTTTCCACCGCCGCGTCGTCGAGCGTGATCAGCACTTTGGCGTGGGTGCCGCGATTGGCCAGCTTAATCGCGCCCGCCGATTTCTCGCGATGCGCCGGAGCCGCCGCCTCTTCCAGCCTTTCCGCGCGCTGGTTGAGCTGCTTGGTCTTGACCGTCAGCAGGTCGCTGCCCGAATTGATGCCGATGTTGTTGAGCTTGGCCGCCTGCCGGCGCAATTGCTGCGCCACCTTCATGTCGCGCTGGAACTTGCGCTCCGTCGAGGCATCGACTTCGTCGAGCGCCTGCCTGGCGCGGGAATAGGGCAGGGCAAACACCGGCGACTGTTCCGGGCGCAAAAACAGCGTCCGGTTGGTGGTGGCGTCGAGAAAGGCGCGGTCGTGGCTGGCGATCACCACCGGCACCTCGCGCGGCAGCGTGTTGAGCCAGCTTTCGAGCTGGGTGATCCGCGACAGGTCGAGATGGTTGGTCGGCTCGTCGAGCAGCAGCACATCCGGATCGGTCACCCAGACGCGGGCGATCAGCGCCAGCCGCTGCCAGCCGCCGCTCAGCGCTTGCATTTGCCGTTCGCGCATTGGCTCCGGCACATCGAGCGAATCCAGAACCACATCGACGCGCCACATCTCGCTCTCGACCTGCTCGGCCGGCAAGGCGTCAGCGACCACCTGATGGAACGTGCGTTTGAGAAGGGCCGAAGCAACGGACTGTTCGACATGGCCGACGCGCAGGCCGCGGGTGCGGGTGATGTCGCCGGAGGTCGGTTCCATCTCGCCGGTCAGGCATTTGAGCAAGGTCGACTTGCCGCGGCCGTTGGCGGCGACGATGCCGAGCCGGTCGCCAGTGCCGACGGTGAGGTCGAGGTTGGAAAACAGCGGCGCACTCATGGTGACGCCGAGGGATTTGAGGCTGATCAGGGCCATTTTGATTTCTCTGGTCTCGGCCGCCTCTTTGTCGGAGCATGATCTTTTCCGAAAACCGGTTCCCACTTTTCGGGATCATGCTCTAGCGGCTCAATGCACTTTGACGGTGCGCCTACCGGCCATCAGGCTCGGCGTTGCGGTACCACGAAGGGCAGACCAAAAAATCGAAGCGGGAAAACCCGGACCGTCCCTGGTCAGCCCTGCAAGCAAGCTCGCAGGGCAAAAATCGGGCCACGCTGACGATGGTGACGAGAAAAATCGAACACGTGAGCCCTCCTTTCAAGACGTTAGAGTGTGCGGACTGACTACACCAAGGGCGTAGTGGAAGGCAAGGCTACCGCTTTCACCCGGCGCGGGAACGGATCGAGCACCAGTATGCAGCCGCCGATGATCGCGACGGCGCCGAAACCCTGGATTACGGTCAGCGACTCCCCAAGCATGCTGGTGCCGACCAGCACCGCGATCACCGTAACGGCAAATTCGACGCTGATCGTCCTGGTCGCGCCGATACTGGCAACCAGCCGAAAATAGACGATGTAGGTCGACGCGCTCATCACGCAGGCGAGGACGGCGAGATAGAGGAAGTCGATGGCGCGCGGCATCGCTGGCACCGGTACGGCGAGAAGCAGTGGCAGCGTCATCAGGCCGCCTAACAGGAAGGCGGCACTGGTGAGTTCCCACGAGCCGGCCGAGCGCAGATGTCGGTTTGCATAATTGCTGCCGAAAGCGGCCGAGAAGGAACTGAACAGAGAGGCGGCGCAGCCGAAAGCGAAGGATGCCGTGATCGGCACTGCGGGAAAACCGACCAGGACGATGATGCCCAAGGCGCCGAGCAGTAGTCCGGCCAGCCCGCGAACGGTGATGCGCTCAAGCCCCCACAGCTGGCCGAGGATCATCGAGAACAGTGGGATCGCGGCAACAAGGATGGCCGCCACCGCCGTGCCGATGCGCGGGGTGGCATAGGATAGGCCGACAAGCTGCGCGGCAACCGTCGTCGCGCCGACAACGGCGAAGCGCCGCCAGCCGGCGCTGAAATCGAGCCGGCGTCGGGTCGCGGCGGCAAGCAGCAGGAGCGTGACGCCGGCGATCAGCGAGCGCAAGGTGACCGCGCCGACCCAGCCGAAGGCGTGCACCACCTTGAGCAGCACAAGGAACGACAAGCCCCAGGTGATGGCCAGGAAGATATAGGCGGCGATGTCCTTGGGTTTCATTGTGCGGGGCGGCCGTGGGAGTTTCTTGCGGTAGGAGCGGAGAAGCTGCCGTGGCCCGTATCGCTTCGACTGGCAACTGACAAGGCTGGGGGCGTGGTCCAGCCAGTCGACAGTATGACTCCAGGCCCTACCGTCCCGGTCTGCCTGTCTTCCCCGGCCGGCGCTTTTCACGGCGGGCGTCGCCAGGATCCTCATACGAACCAATGCCGGCGCGCTCACGCTTGACCGGCTTGTCACCCTCGATCGGCGTCTCGGTTCGCCGAACCGTCATCTCATCCAGCGAGTTCTTCTTGAACAGCGGCTTGGTTGCGTCGCCGGGGATGCCGAAATCGGAACCATGCGCCTCTTCGGCCGACTGCTTCTTGAATAGCGAGCGCGACACGGCGCCGGCAGGGGTCGGCATGTCGGTGCCCGGGCCCATGGCGTCGAGCGACGGCTTGGAAAACAGCGGCTTCTTCACCGGTACGGCGCCATCGGCGCCCATCTCGTCGAGATCAGGCTTGCGGAAGAGGTTGGGTCGGGCAGCCTTGGCCGCCTCCTCGGCGGCGCGTGCTTGGTCGAGCTTGCGAAAACGCTCCTGTTCCTCGGCCGTGCGATGTTTGGCCACGCCCTTGTTGTGCTTGCCCTTCTCTCGACCCGAAACCGGGCTTTCCATGTCGGCGTATTTGGCCAGCGGGTCATCGGAGATGGACAGTTCCATCTCACGCAAGCGCTTGATCTCGTCGCGGATGCGGGCCGCCTTCTCGAAGTCGAGATTGGCTGCGGCGTCGCGCATCTGCTTCTCCATCGCGTCGAGATGGGCTTTCAGATTGTTGCCCATCATGGCGCCGGCGCTGTCGGTGAACTGCGAGATGTCGGCGCGGACATGGTCCTTCTCGTAGACCGAGTCCAGAATGTCGGAGATGCGCGACTTGACCGATTCCGGCGTGATGCCGTTGGCGGCGTTCCACTCCATCTGCTTCTCGCGGCGGCGGTTGGTCTCGGCCATCGCCCGTTCCATCGAGCCGGTGACCTGGTCGGCATAGAGGATGACCTTGCCGTCGACATTGCGGGCGGCGCGGCCGATGGTCTGGATAAGCGACGTTTCCGAGCGCAAAAAACCTTCCTTGTCGGCGTCGAGAATGGCAACGAAGCCGCATTCGGGAATGTCGAGGCCTTCGCGCAAAAGGTTGATGCCAACCAGCACGTCGAAGGCGCCAAGGCGCAAATCGCGCAGGATCTCGATACGCTCCAGCGTGTCGATGTCGGAGTGCATGTAGCGGACGCGGATGCCTTGTTCGTGCAGATACTCGGTCAGATCCTCGGCCATGCGCTTGGTCAGCACCGTCACCAGCGTGCGGTAGCCGGCTTTGGTGGTGTCACGGATTTCGCCGACGACATCGTCGACCTGGCTCTTGGCCGGGCGTACTTCGACCGGCGGATCGATCAGCCCGGTCGGGCGGATGACCTGTTCGGCGAAGACGCCGCCGGCTTGTTCCATCTCCCACGCGCCGGGCGTTGCCGAGACGGCGACGGAGAGCGGGCGCATGGCATCCCATTCCTCGAAGCGCAGCGGCCGGTTGTCCATGCAGGACGGCAGGCGGAAGCCGTATTCGGCCAGCGTCGCCTTGCGGCGAAAGTCGCCTCGATACATGCCGCCGATCTGCGGCACGGTGACGTGGCTTTCGTCGATGAAGACCAGCGCATTGTCGGGAATGTACTCGAACAACGTCGGCGGCGGATCGCCCGGCTGGCGGCCAGTCAGATAGCGCGAATAGTTCTCGATGCCGGCGCAGGAGCCGGTGGCTTCGAGCATTTCGAGGTCGAAACGGCAGCGCTGCTCCAGCCGCTGCGCTTCCAGCAGGCGGCCGGCGCGCTCCAGTTCGACCAGTCGGTGCTTGAGTTCTTCCTTGATAGATTTGATCGCCTGGTTGAGGGTCGGGCGCGGCGTCACATAGTGCGAATTGGCGTAGATCTTGACGCTTTTCAGCTCGCCGGTCTTCTGGCCGGTCAGTGGGTCGAATTCGGTGATCTGCTCGATCTCGTCGCCGAACATCGAAATGCGCCAGGCACGATCTTCCAAGTGGGCCGGGAATATCTCGATCGTGTCGCCGCGCACCCGAAACGAGCCGCGGACGAAGTTGATGTCCTGGCGCTTGTATTGCTGGGCGACGAGATCGGCGAGCAGAGCGCGCTGGTCGAGCCGATCGCCGATCTGCATCTGGAAGGTCATCGCCGTATAGGTTTCGACCGAGCCGATACCGTAGATGCAGGACACCGAGGCGACGATGATGACGTCGTCGCGCTCGAGCAGCGAACGCGTCGCCGAGTGGCGCATGCGGTCGATCTGTTCGTTGATCGAGGATTCCTTCTCGATGAAGGTGTCGGTACGCGGAACGTAGGCTTCCGGCTGGTAATAGTCGTAATAGGAGACGAAATACTCCACCGCGTTATCGGGGAAGAATTTCTTGAACTCGGAATAGAGCTGGGCCGCCAGCGTCTTGTTCGGTGCCAGGATGAGAGCAGGCCGCTGGGTCTCCTCGATCACCTTGGCCATGGTGAAGGTTTTTCCGGAACCGGTGACGCCGAGCAGCACCTGGGTGCGGTCGTTGTTATCGACGCCTTCGACCAGATCCTTGATCGCCGTCGGCTGGTCGCCGGCCGGCTCGAAATCCGACACCATCTTGATGGCGATGCCGCCTTCGGATTTTTCCGGGCGGGCGGGGCGGTGCGGCGTCCACAGCACACCGTCCTTGTGCAGCGGATTGCCCGATTCAATCAGCGCCGACAGCGCTGCCACCGTCGCGGTGACGCTGCCCGAGGCCATCGTCTCGGCGTCTTCCAGCGAAATGTCGAGACCGGCGACCGGATTGAGGCCGGCGGCGGTGCGTTCGCGCGCCGATGCCGCGCCACCCATCGAGGTGCCGCGTGCGGTGCGGCCGGGCGAAGACGAGCGTTCCGGAATCTTTTTCGGCGATTTGGCGCCGCCACCTTTGCCTGCGGCGCGTCCTTCCTTTTCGGCTTCCTGCTCGATCTCTTCGGCCCAATCCGCGATCGAACCGGACAGCGGCGTGCCCGAGAACTCCGGCTGTGGCATCTCGGCGAAGCCGCCTTTGTGCAGCGGCTCGGAAGCGTCGAGGAAATCGGTCAGCGGACTACGCCGCTTCGGCGCGGCGCGGTCGTCATTCGCCGTCGGCGGCGTTTTCTTATCGGGAGATTTGGCCATGTCCCGAATATGGGATTTCCTGGCCAAAATGGAAAGAGTGGGATGAGATGAGGCGCTTCGCCAGATGCGGCTCCTGACAGAAGGCTGTCAGGAGGAGATCGCGTTTGCGTCTGTCCGGAAGGATCAGGCGCCGCGCGCGTTGTCCGCCGCAACGCGGGTCGGCGATCCGTTCAGGCGCGGCACCACGACGAGGCGGTTGATCTTGCCCTTCTTGTAGGCGGCGAGGAAGCGCGCATAGTCCTTGAAGGCGACGCAACCGCTCGACTGGCCGTAGCGGCCCCGAAGCAGGTAGGTATGGGCCAGAAAGCCGTCGCGATTGTATTTGTTGCGGCCATCGGCCGGTGTCAGGCGCAAGGCTTCCACACCATGAAAGCGGGTCTCGCGCAGCGACAGATTGTAGGTGTTGGGGGGTGTCGGTCCGCGGTTCTTCTGGTCGGCATAGCGCGGCTGGTCCGTCATGGCCCCGATGCCTGAATGCGCCTCGAGCTTCGAGCCGTCAGGCATGTAGACGGTCCCGGCGCTGATGTCGTAAACGGCGACGCCATTGCTTGCTCCGCTCCTGGACCCTGGCGAGTTGAACAGGTTCCTGAAAGCCTTGCCGAGGCCACCCGAAGGCGTGTCCGGCTTGGCATAGGCCAGCACGTTGCCGCCATCGGCCGGCCGTCCTTGCCGGGCCGGTTTGGCCGTTTGGGCAGTCTGGGCTTGCTGGACGGTCCCGCGAGCCGGCTTCGGCTGCTGGACAGGATTCGGCTGCTGGACGGGTTTTGACTGCTGTACAACCTTGGGCTGCGGGGCATCGAATTGTGGGCGACGGGTCGGCAATGGCACATCGTCGGTGAGCGCGTCCGGCAGCGAGGCGGCATCGCCGGGTTGTCCGTGCTGGGTTTCGACAGGCGAAACCGCGACGTCAGCCGACGATTCCTCGATCGGCAGCGGTGAGGCAGACGCCTCGTCGTCGACCGGCAGCGACTGCACGAGGGCCAGCGCCAACTGCGAATTATCCGGCGTCTGCGAATCCGACTGGGCAAAGCCCATCGGTTGCGGCGCGGTTTGCACGACAGCGGAGCCGGTATCCAGCCGGGCGAAACGTTCGGCCGCCGGGGCCGGCATGTCGTCGGACAGGCTGGCCATGACTTGGACGGACGGCACCAGCGACGCCTCGGCAATTTGCGGCGCGACGGTGGAAATAACAGGGTGCACCGGCGCGTTGGCCACGACAACGGGCTTTCCAGCGCCGGCAAAGGCAGCGGCGAGCTTCATTGGTGAAAGCGACGTCTCCATGCGCTCGAAACGCTCCTGCGACTTCGACTTTGCAACAGTGGGAACGGACTTTGCCTGCGCCACAAGGCGCGCGGATTTCTCCGCCTGCGGGCTCAACCGGGCAAGCTTGAAGCAGCTGGCGCCGCACTGCACGGCATGGTCGTGAAGAGCCTGCGTGCCGCCATGGGCATTGGCAAGTACGAAGGGTGCTCTCAAAAAATGCTGCTTGAGCGGATCGGCAAGGGCGAAGGATCCCGGCATCGACAGGGTCTGCGGAAGGCCACCTGATGTCGCCGACAGCGAGGCGCCGACGGAGCTGAGGCCGGCCATGGTGCCGATCAGCCACAGGCCAACGGCAGCGCTGATACCGGGCACGGCGACCCAGCGGACGATCCGTTCAGGGGTGAAGGAAGAGGAACGTGGCGCGTCACAGGCGGTCACGCCGTCCCAACGCTCGTCCCCGGAATTTTTTTTACTCAACAACGCCATGCAACCAATCTTGCTCCAACCGGTTTCCCCGTACGTGGCCTTGAGAGCCGCGACGACCATTCTGTGAGTGATCCCAGGTGGTCCCCGACGCGTTTGCCGCGTCTGTCTTTGGTTGCCGATTGCTTCAAAATATGGACAAAGTTGGTTAATTAATCCCTCTCAAAACCAACGACGAGATGTGGATTTGGGCCAAATCAGGCTTCATCCACGGCCAGGAAAATGGTGTTGTTGCCTCTCCGAGATGGTTTTGCTGCCTGTTTTTGACGGCCGAGTCAAGCAAAACAGCCCTTACCAATTTGTGACAGAGGCGGGTCGGGCGAGCCACACGGTGATCGCGGGGCGATTTTGCGAGGCCGAAAGAGCCTATGGCATCGGCAAAATTGTCGCTGTCCTGCCCCAAATTCCTCGCTCAGACGCCGCCCCAGACGGCCATCGACGTGTTAGGAGCCTGGCTCGCTCCGGTCACAAGAATCCCAGCTGGAGACAACCGCCCTCAATTGAACCACAGCGCAAAGGTCAGGAACCCACCGCCGCCGAATTGGCGCTGAATCTGATCGAAATCGTCGCTGGTCAGTATCCTGCCGTTTTCGAGGTAGGGCGCGATGGCCGGGCCGGTGATCGACAGCACCAGGTCGAAGTTTTTGGGCTCGTCGAAGAAGCGCTTCATGTTGATGCCCTTATCGGCAATGCGGAAATGCGGCAGCAGCACGCGGCCTTCCAGGAGGTCCTCGGCCATGGTCAAGGTGGCGAGCCAGGCTTGAACCTGCTCCTCGCCGACTTCGAGGCCGGTGAGTGGGTTCTCGCCCTTCTGCTGCGGTCCCGGCAGCCATTCGCGGTCATTGTCGGTCTCGGCGCGGATCGCCTTCCAGTCCTCGCGTGACAGCCGGATCATTTCCAGCAGATGGCGGCGTGCCGCTTGCCGGCGCTCGGGTTCGACCACCGGCCAGTTGACGAGATGCACCAGCGAGATGAAATCGGCGATGCGCCACTCCGACGAGAAGATGCTGCTGCCCATGTCGCCGGTCGGCGGCACGAGAATATCCTGCAACGGCAGCTTGGCGCGCGGGAACAGCATGTGGAACGAGCCGTCGAAAGTGCTCCGGAAATCATGCGCCAGCCAGAAATCGGCCTGCGCCATCAGGAATTCGGCATAACCCTGCAGCCAGAAACCATCGGCGCGGTCGAAGCGGAATGTGAGCGTGGGGGCGGCGTCGTCCGACGAGATGCCGCCGCGTGACAACGAGGCGATGATCGCCGCCATGCTTTCATCAGGCGCGATGGTGCCGTCCTCGTTGAGGTCGATGCCGGTATGGGTGAGGTCGATGGCCATGCCGATATCGGCGTCCGCCGGCACCGACGCAAACGTGGCGGCGGATTTTTCGAGCCGGTCGCGGAAGGCGACCAGGATGGCGCGGAATTGCTCATAGGTCAGCGGCTCTGGATTGGGATTGTCGGGCACCGGCAGCCGCATCAGCGGCAGCATGAAGGATTGCGGGCTTTCGAAGCCATGACGGTGCAGGCCGCTGGCCAAGATCTCCAGCGCGGTGAAGAACTCGCCGGCGCCGGCGGCGTAAGCTGATGCCGGGTCTTTTGGCGCGGCGGCTTCCAGCGTCGACAGGGCGCTGTCGCGCGCGGCCACGGTCTTCGCCTCGAACAGAGCGGATGCCGCTTCGGGCATCGCCGCCGACGCGGAAGACAACGGCACAATCAGCATGAAAGCGGATGTCAGCAGGCTTGCCAGTCGTGTCATCTTTTCCCCCCAATATTTGTCGCGCAGAGCAAATATACACCATTTGCAGCGTCGCGCTTCAACCCACGCCGCGGACGGTCTACACAGGGCAAACAATTGGGCGCCGCGTGTCGAATTATCCGCTTTCCTACAAGCTGTCCTGGCTGCCGCGTTTCCTGAAGCCGTCGCTGGCCGGCGACGCACGAGACTTTGCGCCGATGGCGGGAACGCTGATGGATCCGCCGAAGCGGGCGGTGCGGCTTGCCTTCGTCGGCGACATCTCGGCGGTGGCTAACCGCAGCGCGCCGGACTGCGATCCGGAGATCAAGGCGTTGCTCGGCGATGCCGATCTGGTGATCGGCAATTGCGAAAGCCCTGTTGTCGACAGGCCAAGCGCGGTGCTGGGGACGAGGCTCGGCACGCATCATGCGATGAGCGTGCGGTTCCTGGCCGAGGCGCTCGCGGCGGTCGGCATTGCGCGCGAAAAGCTCGTGCTGTCGCTGGCCAATAACCATGTGCTCGACCAGGGCGTCGCCGGTTTCGACGAGACGGTCGCGGCGTTGCAGCGGCTTGGCATCCGCATGATCGGCCTGGCCTACAATGGTCCGGTGGTGCCTGTCCAGGTCGGGCCGTTGAATGTCGGCTTTGCCGCTTTCACGCTGTGGCGCAACCTCGATGAAAGCCTGTTCGCTGGGCGCGTATCGATGGACAGCGATCCGACCCACCGGCCGCGCGATGGTGTCGATCTTCTGTGCGTCGCGCCGCATTGGGACTGGGAGTTCCGGCATTTTCCGCGTGCAGCAACACGAGCGCTGGCCAAGCGGCTGGCCGGGCAGGGCGTCGGGCTGATTGCCGGCCATCACGCCCATGTCGTGCAGCCGGTGGAGAGGATCGACGAGACGATCGTCGCTTATGGGCTGGGCGATTTCCTCGGTACCGCCTTTGCTCGCCAGCCATGGCCCGGTCGCATCGGCGGCATCCTCATTGTCGATGTCAGTGCCGATGCCGGCACACGCGGCGCCATTGCGTCTTACCGGCTGCATCCCTTCATGCGCCTGCGCGCCGGCGACCATGAGCGGCTGGTACCGGTGGAGGCACTGGTGGGGCAAATGCGCGGCAAGGCCGAGGGTCGGCTGAGAGCGATCTTTCCTGCCTCTTCAAGCGAAGAGGACGTCACCGCTTAACCGTCTGGCGGCCCTTGCAAAACCGGCTATCATGCGTCGGCAGAGGCAAGCGTGCGGGGGGTGGCGGTGGAAACAGCAGATTTCATGCCTGGCGACGCGGTGATTGCCGGTATCCGGAAAGACATCGAGGCCTATGAGAAGGCAAGGGCCTCCGCGGTCCGCCAGGTGCGCTGGTGGGTGCCACTGTTCGTCGGCCTTGTGCTGGTGTTCGTGGCGCTGGTCGCCTGGCTGTTCAACAAGGTCGCCGACCCCAACGAGCAATGGTTCTCGACGCCACATGTGTTTCTCTATGGCATCGGCTTGGTGGCTTCGAGCGTGCTCTACTTCGAGGCCATGAGACCGGCGACGCGGCTGCAGCAATCTTTCCGCGAGACTCTGCTGCCAATCATCTTCGGCTTCATCGCGGATATGCGTTACCAGCATGGAGGGAGGCCGAATTCTTTCGACCGGCTGCCGCGCGAGGCGGTCGGCGCCTTCAACAAGCAGTCGTTCGACGATGTCGTTTCGGGCCGTTACGAAGAGTTTCCGTTCGAGCTTTACGAAGCAGAACTGCGAGTAGGGTCGGGCAAGGATTCATCGAGAGTCTTCAAGGGTGTCATTGTTGCTTTCGAAGCGATCGAACCGTTCCCGGGGGTATTGGTGGCAACGCGCCGGACCAATGCGGTCGTCGGCTTCTTCCGCGGCATGTTCGCCAGCAAGATGCAGGACTTGTCGTCCGGCGTGCCCGAACTCGACGCCGCCTACGAATTCCGCACCGACAACGCCGAAGCGGCGCGGCCGCTGGTGACAGGCCGCCTAGCGCAGGCACTGAAATGGCTTGGCGAAACCTGGCCGGACGACCCGGCCCGCGTCGCACTCAACGGCAGCGACGGTTTCCTGCTGTTGCCGCAGACGAAGAACTTCTTCGAACTGCCGGATATTTCAGTGCCGCTCGACTACATCACGCATGTCGCGCCGATGATATCAGACATGGGCGCGATGCTGGCGACGGCAGCGCTGGTGCGCAAGATCGGCGCGAAGGACAAGATCGGCTAATGGCTGTCAGCAGTCGAAGCCGTATTGATCGTGCATGTAGTCGGCTTCTTCCTTCGACATTTTCTTGAACATCACACAGACGGTGAAACTGCCGACTTGCCGGCCGTCCCGTCTGTATCCCCAGTCGGAAATGTCGTCCCTGGTGAATTCTATGTTTTGGCCGAGAACGACGTTGTGCACTCCCTCCGGCTGGTTGGCCAGTATGCCGACAAATCCGGTCTCGGTGCGGCGGAACGGTATGACCCAGAAGTGTTCGGTGACGTTCCCGTCCCGCACCTTGACCTTCAATTTGAACCTGTCAGTGCCTGAGGGCGGCGCCACGGACAGTGCGAGGAAGTCGTCCAGGCTGGCGAGCGCCTGCGCGGTCGCCGCCGCCATGTCGGGATCGCCCGGGGTAAAGATAGCCGTCTTGTCGTCGCCCGGATCCGCGCCTTGTGCGCCGGCCGATCCCGGAGCGAGCGCCAGCATCAGCATCAGGGATATCATGGTCTGGACTGTAAGCTTCATGGAAGGCCCCCCTTCATCGTAGAGGTTGACACCATCCTGCATCCGTTCCCGGTTTGCAACCGGAGCGCGAGTTCCGTCAGCTTGGGGTGAAACAAAATTTGTACTGGTGACCGGCCAGCGATCTGTTTCGTGATGCCGCCCGAGGCGGATTGCGGCGGCTGCGCCGTGATCGAAAGCCGCTTGCCACAATCCGGCTAAACGACTCTTTTCGCGAACAGAAGTGCGTTCATTGGGAAAGCCGAAGCGGCTTGAAATGGTGTCAGTCTCAGGCAATGTGTCGGAATTAAGCCTATGATATTGTTTGCGAAAATTCACCCAACGTGATTTGCGGAAGGGAGGCTTTCCGTTCCAGTTTCAGGCCGTCCGGTGCTGTCGTTTCCCAAGGCGGTCCGGAAAAGTGAAACAGCACGGAGTGCTACCCATGAAGAAGACCCTCGCAACCACCGCCGCTCTGCTCGCCTTCCTCGGCACGGCCTATGCCGCGACCGTTCAGGGCACCATCCAGGCCGTCGACCCGACGACCAAGTCGATCACCCTCGACGACGGCAAGATCTACCAGCTGTCGCCGGAAGCGACGATCGGGAAACTGAAGGTCGGCGCCAAGGTGGCGGTGACTGTCGATGACAAGACCGGCATCGTGACGTCGATCAAGAAGGCTTCGTAAGGCGTGAGCGTAGCGCGTCAGCAGACCTGCTGACAGAATTCTTCAGACCCTGTCCCGGCCGGTCCCTTCGGGGATCGGCCATTTTCACAATCTTCACCCTCAATGCCAGGCGACCAGAGGTCTCCCGGTTGGATATCCCAGAGACGGCTGACGCAACGCCGTCCAGACAGCGCCGCTATGGTTTTTGCCAGGAAGCCACGCTATCCCTTGCCCAACGGGGGATATTCATGGCTGAGCAACAAAAAGGGTTTCGCCTGTCGCGGCGATTGCTACTGGGTGCGGCTGTCGTCGGCGGCGCGGTGCTGTGGGGCGGCACCACCGTGGCGCGGCTGGCGCGCGGGCCTTTGGGACCGAAGAACGCCGGACGCATCGCCGATGTCGACGGCATCGCGTTGCCGCTGAAGCCGCTGGAGAATGCGCCGGCCTTCGATCCTTCGCTGCCCTGGTCGGCAAAGGGTGGCGACATCAACGATGCCAGCGGCCTGTCTAAAACGCCGGTCTATGGCGTGGTGGAAGTCAGCGAGGAAGAACACATCGCCAAGGCGCTGGCCTTCGCGCGCGCCAATGGCTTGAAAGTGTCTCTGGCCGCCATCCGTCATTCGATGGGCGGGCACGCCTTCGACGACAACGCGCTGGTGCTCGACCTCAGAAAGTTCAACAAGGTGACCGTCGACGCCGTGGCGAAGACCATGACGCTGCAGCCGGGTGCGCGCTGGCACGACATCCAGAACCTCTTGCATCCGCGTTTCGCGGTGAAGGCGATGCAGTCAACCGACATCTTCTCGGTCGGCGGCTCGCTGTCGGTCAACGCGCACGGCATGGACCATCAGGCGGGTTCGGTGGCGAGTTCGATCCGCTCGATGCGGGTGATGCTGGCCGACGGCTCGGTGATCACCTGCTCGCCGAGCGAGAACACCGACCTGTTCCGCCACGTCGTCGGCGGCTACGGCCTGTTCGGCGTTGTGCTGGAGGCGACGCTCGATATCGTCGACAATGCCGTCTACCGGACCTCTCGCGAAATCATCAAATCCGACGATTTCCCGAAATTTTTCGCCGAGGTGCTGGAGCCGAACAGGACGATCGGTCTGTTTTACGGCCATCTGTCGACGGCGCCGGGCAATTTCCTCGAGGACATGATCGTCTACCGCTATGACAAGGTGGCCGACCAGCCGCCGGCGGACCAGCCTGGTATCGGCGAGCCGGGCTCGGTCGGGCTGAAGCGGGTAATCATCAACCTGGCGAAATGGGGCAGCCTGTTCCAGGAGCTGAAGTGGTTCACCGAAAAGACGCTGGAGCCGAAATTCGAGAGCTGCACGGTGGCGCGCACCTCGGCCATGGCCGAAGGTGAGGCCTGCCTCGTCACCCGCAACAACCCGATGCACGATTCAGTACCGTATCTGTTCAACGATCTTTTGGATGAGACCGACATCCTGCACGAATATTTTATTCCACGCGCCGCGTATGTCGAGTTCATCACGGAAGCCCGCGAGATCCTGCGCAACCAGTCGCTGCCGGTGCTCAACGCCTCGGTGCGCATCGTCCACAAGGAGGATGTCGCGCTGACCTACGCGCCGGAGCCTGCCTATTCGCTGGTGCTCTACATCAACCAACCGACCGATGCCGACGGCAATGCCAGGATGCGGGCGCTGACCCGGGCGCTGATCGACGTGACGATCAAGCATGGCGGCCGGTTCTTCCTGCCCTACCAGCTGCATTATACCGCCAAGGAGTTGCTGGCCTCCTATCCCGAGCTGCCGGTCTTCCTGGCGGCAAAGCGGCAATATGACCCGACGGAACTGTTTTCCTCGACCTTCTACCGTGCCATCAAGGCGCTGAGCGGGGTGGCATAAAAAGCAGGAGAACAACCCATGCGGATGGCATCGGCGGCGGCACTCACCCTCATTGCGCTGTGCGCTGGACCGGTCCAGGCCGAGGATATCAAGGCTTTCAAGCTGACGATCGACGGCGTGACCGTCGATATCGATCCCGGCGAGAGCACAAGCATGACGCTGCCCGGCGGCAGAAAGAGCAAGGTGACGCTCGAGCGCAACGACTTCGCCACCTTTTCCGGCAGCGATTTCTCCTTCGTCCATGCGAGCGATATTTCGGTGACCAAGACCGATCTCGGCGACAACATCACGCAGTATCTGATGGCGTCGGCGCTGGGCACGATCGTCGTCGTGCAGGAATACGGCGAGATGAATCCGGTGTCGCTCAGCCAGCTGATGCTGCAGGAGATGACCAAGGAATCGGTGCAGGCCGGTGCTGAGTTGACGCAGCAGCCGACGACGCGCAAGCTCGCCGACGGCAAGGAATTGACCGGCATTCGCGCTCAGGTGAAGACACGCACCGACACGGCCGATTTCGAGATCGTCGGCTTCGGCGTTGCCGAACATGGGCTGTTGTTCATCACCCGAATTGCAGGCGAGGATGCGGCCACCGAAAAGCCGCTGATCGACAAATTCTGGCAGAGCCTGAAGGTCAAGCTGTAGGAGATCAGGGTCGTGTCCCAGTTTGGATTTCGGCTGGGGGTCCACTCTTTTGCGTAACGGCGGCCCCAGTTATTCTGAAGACCTGGGTTGGAGACCTTGCAGCATGGCGAAGCTCATTTTCAGAATGAACCAGTCCCTCGACGGCTATGTCGACCACCAGAAAATGCCGTCAGGCCCGACAATCTTTCGTCACTGGATAGAGCAAGTGCGCAACCTGAGCGGCAGTGTGTACGGTCGCGGCATGTACGAAGTCATGCGCTATTGGGACGAAGACAATCCAGAGTGGAGCGCGGAGGCGCATGAATTCGCGGCGGCGTGGCGGAGCCAACCGAAATGGGTTGTGTCGCGCTCGCTGAAGTCGGTCGGCCCCAACGCCACACTTGTCGCGGATGACGTCGAGGCGGTGATACGTGGGCTTAAAGCCCAACTCGCTGGGGAGATTTCAGTTTCTGGACCAAACCTGGCACGAAGCCTGACCGACCTTGATCTTATCGATGCGTACCAACTCTACTTCCATCCGTTCGTGCTTGGTCATGGCAAGCCATTCTTCGCCAGCCCCCGGCCGCCGCTTCGCTTTGTGGCCAGCGATCTGATTGGCGATGACGTGATCAGGTTAACCTATGTTCCTGCGTAATGATGCAACGCGTTCGACGGGACACTTATAAATAGATGAATAGCTCTCAAATGGAGAAATATGTCTGGGCCACGGTCTTATATTACGCCGTGTCCGCAGTCGGATTTGTGGTAATTCTTATCCCAATTAGCGAGCTTGGAATTTTGTGGGGTCTGCTTGCATTATTTGGGTATTTGGCGCTGGTTGTATCTCTTAACATGTGGCGACGCAGGCGGCATCCGCGAAGCGTGTATCAAATCGAACTGACCAAACGGAGACTGGACGACTGATCACCGCTAGAGCGGGATGAAATGAGACTGAATCGGCGGGAATTCCCTTAGGCGTGCAAATCTGATTCAACCTGCTGGCTGGGCAAGGAGGTCAGCATGGATGGGCAAGCCTTACTCGATGGATCTTCGCGAACGGGTTGTTGCGTCAGTTGAGCAGGGTGGCCTGTCGCGG